>DASWUV010000197.1:0-10169 GCA_036401495.1 Pseudonocardia sp.
GGGCCGACCGAGTGGGCCGTCCCCGGGCAGGTAGGCGTCGGACCGTGGCCGGGCGGCCCGCAGGCCTGGCCCGACGACCGCCGTCTCGATCCCGAACTGCTCGCAACCGGCGATGCGCGCAACGTCGTGGACGCCTACCGCTACTGGCGCCGCGACGCCGTGGCCGCCGACCTGGCCGCCCGCGCGCACCCGTTCCACGTCGCGATCGAGAACTTCGGTCACGACCACAACATCGGCACGGTGGTGCGCACGGCCAACGCGTTCGGCGCGGCGGGCGTGCACATCGTCGGGCGCCGCCGCTGGAACCGGCGGGGCGCGATGGTGACCGACCGCTACCTCGCCGTGCACCACCACGACGACGTGGCGGCCCTCATGGCGTTCGCAGGCAGCCATGGGCTCGCCGTAGTAGCCGTCGACAACACCCCCGGCGCGCAGCGGCTGGAGACCGCCCGGCTACCCCGGGAATGCCTGCTGCTGTTCGGCCAGGAAGGCCCCGGCGTGACCGGCGAGGCGCACGCGGCCGCCCAGATGACCGTCGCGATCGCCCAGTTCGGCTCCACCCGCTCCATCAACGCGGGTGTGGCGGCGGGGATCGCGATGCACGCCTGGGTCCGCCAGCACGCGGATCTCTCCCGCGCCTGGTGACGGCCGCCGCCGCGCTGCTCACGAGCAGAACGGGCACGGCAGGTCCTCGCCGAGGGCCTCCTCCAGGTCATCGTCGGCCACGACGAGCAATGCGGGCACCGGCGGCTCGCCCGGGGTGCGGTACAGGTCGTTCGCGGCGAACAACCAGTGCTCCGCATCGGGAAAGGACAGGAGGTGGACGATGCCGCGGCTCAGCAGCACCAGCTCGCCCGCATGCAGCTGTTCGCCCGCTCTCACCAGCTCGCCGAGCTCGTTGAGCACGGCGGCCGCGGTGGCCTGCGTCGTTGCGAAGACGATGAGCTCGGGATGGCCGAAGCCCGCCAGCCCGACGGTGTGGACGAACGGCGGCGACTCCTCGTCGCCCAAGACGGCCTGCAGGGCCCAGCCGTGGGCGCGGATGGTCTCGCGCTGCCACGCCTCGTACTGGTCGGTGTGATGGGTGAACCGCTCGGGGGTGTCCATGCCGGGGACAGTAGGACCGGGCACCGACAGAAATCGGCTTCGACGACGAGACCGGGCCTCTACAGTCGGGGCGTGGATCGCCAGACGCTCGTCTTCGACGCCGACGACACGCTCTGGGAGAACACCGTGCTGTTCGAGCGCGTCGTCCACGACTACCTCGAATGGCTCGCCCACCCGACGCTCGACCGCGCCGCCCTGCGCGAGGTGCTCGACGACGTCGAGCGCGCCACCGTCGTCGTCCACGGCTACGGCAGCGCCAGCTTCCTGCACAGCCTGCACGTCTGTTTCGAGCGCCTCACCGAGCGGCCGGCCACCGAGGCCGAGCGCGCCGAGATCGTCGGCCTCGCGGCCGCTCTCGTCGACCACGACGTCGAGCTGATGCCCGGTGTGGCCGAGGCGCTCGCCGAGCTCGCCACCCGCCACGACCTGCTGTTGCTCACCAAGGGTCAGCGGGCGGAGCAGCAGCGCAAGATCGACGCGTCGGGGCTCGCGGAGCACTTTCGCAGCACCCACATCGTCGCGGAGAAGGTCCCCGACACCTACCGCGCGCTCGTCGCGGAGCAGGGCCTCGACCTGACGCTGACGTGGATGATCGGCAACTCGCCGCGCTCGGACATCCTGGCCGCGCGCGCGGCAGGCCTGCGCGCCGTGTTCATCCCGCACAGCTACACGTGGTCGCTCGAGGAGCAGGAGATCGACCCGCACGACCGGGGGGTGCTGCAGCTGAAGCGGTTCCCGGATCTGCTCGAACACTTCTGAACGCCCTCGACGCCGGCAGACTGTCGGAGTGCCGGGCGCGGAGGTGAACTGGGCGGGCCGAGCGGCGATCGCCGAGCGGGCCGTCGTGCGCAGGCACCTGCGGCCGATCGCCGGAATGGTCCCCGGCACCCGCCTCGGCCGGGTGCGCTGGCCGCGGCGGCTGCCCAGCCCACCCGTGCACTGGCACTACTGGTGGCAGGCGCATCTGCTGGACTGCCTGGTCGACGCCCAACTGCGCGATCCGCGGCCGCGCAGGGCGTCGACGATCGCGATGCTGCCCCGCAGCGTCAAGCTGCGCAACGGCGGGCGCTGGACCAACCCGTTCTACGACGACGTTGCCTGGCTCGGGCTGGCCGTCCAGCGCGCGGGCACGCTCACCCGCAGTGCGCAGGGGCCGGTGCTCCGCGCGGTCGTCCACCAACTGCACCGGGGGTGGACGGAGGACGCGGGCGGCGGCATCTGGTGGCGGCACGGCGGGGGCGCCGACGGCAGGGTCAAGAACGCGCCCTCCAACGGACCCGCGGCGATCCTGTTGGCCCGCGCAGGGCAGGTGGAGTTCGCCGCGGCGATCAGCGACTGGATGGCCGAGACGCTCGTCGACCCGGACACGGGTCTGGTCCACGACGGGGTGCGGCTGGGCCTCGACGGCTCGGTCGACGAGGTCGACAAGCGCATCTTCACCTACTGCCAGGGCGTCCACCTCGGTGCCTGCACCGAGCTGGCGGCCCGTGACGGGCATCAGCGATGGAGCGACCGCGCGGTTGCCCTCGTCGACGCCGTGACCCACCGCCTCGCCCGTCCCGACGGCGTGCTGCCGGGTTGCGGCGGGGGCGACGGCGGCCTGTTCGCGGGCATCCTCGCGCGCTACCTCGTCGTCGCCGCGCTGCGGTTCCCCGAGCTCACCGACGCCGCCGCGCGGATCGTGCTGGCCAGCGCCGACGCCGCGTGGCGCAGCAGGCTGGAGACGCGATCCGGGCCGGTGTTCTCGGCCGACTGGAGCCGCGGCGCCGCCGTGCCGCGCCGCGGGGTGCCCGAAGCCGACCTTTCGGTGCAGCTGTCGGGCTGGATGGTGTTGGAGGCGGCGGCGCGGCTGCCCCGCTAGGTCGCCCGGATCAGGCGGCGTGCGCGCCCTTCGTGCCGCGGCGCGCCCTGACCAGCTCCACGAGGATCGGGATGACCGAGACGAACACCACGAGGATGAGGATCAGCTCGATGTTGTTCTTGACGAACGCGAACTGGCCGAGCCACGCCCCGAGCAGAGTCACCCCCACCGCCCACGCCACGCCGCCGATCAGCGAGTACGTCAGGAAGCGCTTCGCGGGCATCTGGGCGACGCCCGCCGAGACCGTGATGAACGTGCGCACGATCGGCACGAACCGGCCGAGCACGATCGCCCTGTTGCCGTACTTCTCGAAGAACTCGCGGGTCCTGGCCACGTGCTTGGGGTTGAACAGCCGCGACTTCGGCCTGTCGAAGATCGCCGGGCCTGCCGCGCGGCCGATCCCGTAGCCACAGGCGTTGCCCGCGACCGCCGCGACGGCGAGGACGAGGCAGACCAGCCACAGCGGCGCGCCGATCCCGACGTCGGACACGGCGAAGAGCCCCGCCGTGAACAGGAGCGAGTCGCCCGGCAGGAAGAAGCCCAGCAGGAGGCCGCACTCGGCGAAGATGATCAATGCCACGCCGACCAACGCCCAGGGGCCGAGCCAGGAGATGATCGTGTCGGGCTGCAGCCATGCGGGTCCGATGGACGCCAGTGAGGTCACGGTAGGCGAGGGTACCGGCCCTGCCCGTGGGCTCGGTAAGCGTCAGGCCGTGCCGGGCAGCGCGCCGGGGAGCAACAGCGCGACCAGCGCGAGCGCCGTGCCCAGCAGGACGCCCGCCGCAAGTGCGATGGCCAGCGCCATCGCCACGCCTGCGCCCGTACGACCGGTGCCGCCATCGCCGTACCGGCCGGCCCCCTGCCCGCCTGCGCCGGTCGCGCGCGCCTGCAAGGCCTCGGCCAGGCGCTGTTCGGGCTCCATCAGAGTCCGGCGCGGGGGTTCATGACGCGGCCGACGGCGTCCAGCGCGCGGCTGGCCGTCGACTTGACGGTGCCCCGCGTGATTCCGGTGGCCTCGGCGATCTCGGCCTCGGAGAGTCCGCCGTAGTAGCGCAGCACCAGCACCTCGCGCTGGCGGGGCGGAAGCGCGGCCAGCGCGTCGACGACGGCCTGGTGCTCGGCGGAGAGCATCACGAGCGACTCGGCGGAGCGGGCGTTGACCTGGTGGGGAGGGACGTAGTCGCGTGCGGTGCGCCGCCTGCGCAACACCGACCGCGACCCGTTGACGACGGCGGTGCGCAGGTAGCCGACCGCGGCGGCCTCGTCGCGCAGCTCGGCCCAGTGCCGGTGCAGCCCGGTGAAGGCCTCCTGCACGACGTCCTCAGCGGTGTTAGGGTCGTCGACCAGTAACACCGCGAGACGGACCATGCGCGTACGGTGTTCGCGGTAGAGATCCGCCAGCGTGCGTGGTGCCGCGCCCGCTTCCGGCACAGGCGTCGGCTGCGCGTCGAGCGCGCGCAACCTGCTCAGCGTCTGCTCGACGGCGTTGTCACCCCAGCCGCCGTCCATGGTTCCCATCGTAGTGGTGAGGAATACTGCCCCTCGACGAACCTGCCCACCGGAAGGTCAGACCGTGCCCATCGCAACGCCCGAGATCTACAACGAGATGCTGGACAAGGCCAAGAGCGGGGAGTTTGCCTACCCGGCCATCAACGTCACCAGCACGGAGTCGCTCAATGCCGCGCTGCGGGGCTTCGCCGAGGCGCAAAGCGATGGCATCGTCCAGGTGTCCACAGGCGGGGCCGAGTTCCTGTCGGGCACCAAGGTCAAGGACATGGTGACGGGCGCGGTCGGGCTCGCCGAGTTCGCGCACGTCGTCGCCGCGCGCTACTCCGTGAACATCGCGCTGCACACCGACCACTGCCCCAAGGACAAGCTCGACAGCTACGTCCGGCCACTGCTGGCACTGAGCCAGGAGCGGGTCGACCGCGGCGAGAACCCGCTGTTCCAGTCGCACATGTGGGACGGCTCGGCCACCGAGCTGCACGAGAACCTCTCGATCGCCGCCGAGCTGCTCGATCTCGCGGTCAAGGCGAAGATCATCCTCGAGGTGGAGATCGGGGTCGTCGGCGGCGAGGAGGACGGCGTCGCCAACGAGATCAACGAGAAGCTCTACACGTCGGCAGCGGAGTACGAGGCCACGGTGGACGCGCTGGGCGTCGGCGAGAAGGGGCGCTACCTGCTCGCGGCGACCTTCGGCAACGTGCACGGCGTCTACAAGCCGGGCAACGTCAAGCTGCGCCCGGAGATCCTCAAGCAGGGCCAGGAGGTGGCCACTGCCAAGCTCGGGCTCCCCGCGGGCGCCAAGCCGTTCGACCTGGTCTTCCACGGCGGCTCGGGCTCGCTGCCGTCCGAGATCGCGGAGGCGCTCAGCTACGGCGTGGTGAAGATGAACGTCGACACGGACACGCAGTACGCGTTCACGCGCCCGATCGTCGGACACATGTTCAGCAACTACGACGGTGTGCTGAAGGTCGACGGCGAGGTCGGCAACAAGAAGGCGTACGACCCGAGGACGTACTTGAAGCTCGCCGAGGCGGGCATGGCCGACCGCGTGGTCGTCGCGTGCGAGAACCTGAACTCGACGGGCACGTCACTGGGCCGCTGACGCGCTCGTGCGCGGTTGTCGTCGCCAGGACGACGACAACCGCGCACGGCTGCGGTCAGGTGTTCGACGCCGCGTAGATCTCGGTGATGGCCGCGTCGAGGACGGCGTGGAACTCGGCGTCGGACTGGTCGGCATAGAGGCCCTCGGCGAGCGCGCGGGAGAAGCTGGCGATCACGCCGTGTTGCCGGGCGAGGATGACATCGGCCTCCTCGCGGCTGTATCCGCCCGAGAGCGCGACAACCCGCAACACGCGCGGGTGGGCCACCAGATCGGCGTAGAAGTCATCGACGCTGGGCAGGCTGAGCTTGAGCATCACCTGCCGGTCGGCGGGCAGCGCGTCCAGGCCCGTGGTGATCGCGGCGTGCAGCAGCTTCTCGGCGTCGGCCTTCTGGGGGCTGGTGATGTCGACCTCGGGTTCGAGAATCGGCATGAGCCCGGCGTCGGCGATCGTCGCGGCGACCGCGAACTGCTGCTCGACGATCGCGGCGACGCCCGTCTCGTCGGCGAGCTTGACCACGGAGCGCATCTTGGTGCCGAAGATCCCCTTCTCGACGGCCCGGGCGAGCAGCGCGTCGAGGCCGTCGATCGGCTTCATCAGCTGCACGCCGTGGTCCTCGGGGGCGAGCCCCTTGTCGATCTTGAGGATCGGCACCACGCCTTTGACATCCCACAGGTAGGACGCCGTGTCGCGGCCCTCGACCTGCCGTTCCATCGTGTCCTCGAACAGGATCGCGCCCAGGATGCGTTCTCCGGTGAACGCGGGATCGCTGATGATCCTGGTACGCATGGCGTGGACGGCGTCGAACATCTCTTCGTCGCCGGAGTAGGAGTCCTCGGGGACGCCGTACTGGGCAAGCGCCTTCGGGGTGCTGCCGCCACTCTGGTCGAGCGCGGCGAGGAACCCGCGGCCGGTGCGGATCTTCTCGAACTGCGCGGAGGTCATAGGTGCAGGATGGGCGCCATGACGCCGCACGGCAACCTGCTCGGACCCGAACCCACCCTGCTGCCTGCAGACCCCGCGGGCGCCCTGCTCGACGGTGGCGTCGAACCGGTAGAGGTGGCGGCAGCGCATCCGACGTCGAGCATCGCGTGGGCCGTGCTCGCCGAGCGTGCGCTGCGCGACGGCCAGACCATCACCGGCTACGCCTACGCCCGCACCGGCTACCACCGCGGCCTGGACCAGCTCCGCCGCAACGGCTGGAAAGGCTTCGGCCCAGTGCCGTGGGCGCACGCGCCAAACCAGGGATTCCTGCGCGCGCTCGGGGCGTTGCACCGCGCCGCCGTGGCGATCGGCGAGACGGACGAGGCGCAGCGCACCGCGGAGCTCCTGGCCGACTCCGACCCCCAGGCGCCCGCCGCGCTCGGCCTCTGAGAGCGCAGCGCTGTTGCGCCGGTAGCCGGCGCTCAACCAGTCGACAGTGCGCCGGACGGGTGGTCGGGGCGGTTGCGGGAACTTGCGACCCGGCACCGCCGTTCCCGGCCCGTGCATGTGCTCGTCCGCTGGGTTCTCGCCCCGCTGTGCAGGCTGCTCTACCGACCGATCGTGCAAGGCGCCCACCGGGTTCCCCGGCTGGGTCCGGTGATCATCGCGGCGAACCACCGCGCGGCCGTCGACACCGCGGCGATCGCGCTCACCGCGGGGCGCCCGGTCTCCTTCCTCGGCAAGGCCGAGTACTTCGCCGGACGGGGTGTGCGCGGCCGGGCCCTGGCCGCGTTTCTGCGGGCGTTGGGCTACGTGCCCGTCGAACGGGGCAACGCGAAAGCGGGACTTGCGGCGCTGCATGCCGCCCGCACGGTCCTCGACGCGGGTGGCGCCTTCGCGATCTACCCGGAGGGCACGCGCTCGCTCGACGGGCGTCTGCACCGCGGCCACACCGGCGTCGCGACGCTCGCGCTCGACACCGGCGCCGTGGTCGTGCCGGTCGCGTTGCTGGGCACGGAGCGCGTCCAGCCGGTCGGCGCGCGCTTCCCCCGTCTCCGTCGGGTGACAGTGCGCTACGGCCAGCCGCTCGAGTTCTCACGCTACGAGGGGCTGGGCGGCTCCACGGTGATCCGCCGGGCGGTCACCGACGAGCTGATGGCCGCGATCGCGATGCTGTCGGAGCAGGAGTACGTCGACCGCTACCACGAGCGCCCAGCCGCCTGACAGGCGAGTCGTGCAGCTCGGCACGGCGAGTAGGGCACCTCGGCCCGGTGAGTCGTGCTGCCCAGCAGGGTGAGTCCGGCAACAGGGCACGCCGAGTTGGGCGATCCAGCACGCCGTGCTGAGCTCGCGCGGACTCGCCGGGCTCGGAACGTCGAACTCGCCGTACCGAGGTGCACGACTCGCCGTACCGAGGTGCACGACTCACCGTACCGAGGTGCACGACTCACCGTGCTGGGCAGCACGACTCACCCGCCCGGAACGTCTGACTTGCCGTGCCGAAACGCCCGACTCGCCGGGCCGAGTTGCACGACTCACCCTGCTTGCTTGCCCGACTCGCCGTGTCGAAATGCACGACTCACCTTGGGGTGACCAGGCGCCAGTCCGTCGTGTGGCGGTACCAAGCCCAGCGGGTGACGGGGCGGGGGTGCGGTACGCCGTCCAACACCGGGGTGAACGCGGCGCCGCCCAGTTGGACGGCCCGGCCCACCGCCGACCCGCGTCCCGACGGCGCGCGGGGGGCCACGGCCCGGGTGCGCCCGTCCGGCGGTCGGCCCATGCGGCTGGCCCGCACCGCGATCCCGTCGCGGCGGGGCCGGACCCGTAGCCGTCGGCCCAGCCCGCGCAACACCAGCGTCTCGTCGCAGTAGCACTCGCCGTGCAGGTTGCGGACGTCGGCCTCCCCGACGAGCACACCCCCGGAGTCGTCCCGGACCAGCGGCACGGGCGTCGCGACGCCGTCGAGCGCCGCTCCCACGACATCGCGCGGCAGCCCCCACACGCGCGCGGCGACGGACCGGCCCCGCGGCAGGTAGGCCACCTCCACGTCGAGCCGATCGCGGCGCAGCAGCCGCACGAGCACGGCGGCGAGGTCGGCGTCGTCGCCGGAGACGATCACGCGGCGGGGGTCGAGCTCGGTCAGCACCGGGTCGAGATCGGTGCGTTCGGGACGCGGAGGCAGGACCAGACTCGGTAGTGCGGCGAGGGCGCGGCTACCGTGGTGTGGACCCGGATCGCCGCATGTCAGCAGCACCGGCTTCGCCTCTAGTCTCCACGACGCGTCCACCAGGGGGAGTCTCACATGCCTGCGATCGTGCTGATCGGCGCCCAATGGGGCGACGAAGGCAAAGGTAAGGCCACCGACATCCTCGGCGGCCAAGTGCAGTGGGTGGTGCGCTACCAGGGCGGCAACAACGCAGGCCACACGGTCGTGCTGCCGGACGGGCAGGACTTCGCGCTGCACCTCATCCCGTCGGGCATCCTCACCCCCGGGATCACCAACGTGATCGGTAACGGCGTGGTGGTCGACCCCGGTGTGCTCCTGGACGAGCTCGCGGGCCTCGAAAGCCGTGGCGTCGACACCAGCGGGCTGCTGATCAGCGCCGATGCGCACTTGATCATGCCGTACCACGTGGCCATGGACAAGGTCACGGAGCGCTTCCTGGGCAAAGCCAAGATCGGCACGACGGGACGCGGGATCGGCCCGGCCTACCAGGACAAGGTCTCGCGCGTCGGGGTACGGGTGGCCGACCTCCTGGACGAGAAGATCCTCCACCAGAAGGTGGAGGCCGCGCTGGACATGAAGAACCAGATCCTGGTCAAGGTCTACAACCGGCGGGCGCTGGACGTGGACGAGGTCGTCGACACCGTACTGGCGCACGGACGCCACTTCGCCGACCGCATCGCCGACAGCAGGCTGTTGCTCAACCAGGCATTGGAACGCGGCGAGACGATCCTCCTGGAAGGCTCGCAAGGCACCCTCCTGGACGTGGACCACGGCACCTATCCGTTCGTGACCAGCTCGAACCCGACGGCGGGCGGTGCGGCCGTCGGCTCCGGCATCGGCCCGAACAAGATCGACCGGGTGATCGGGATCCTGAAGGCGTACACGACCCGCGTGGGCTCCGGCCCGTTCCCGACCGAGCTGCTCGACGCGATGGGCGAGCACCTGCGCAAGGCAGGCGGCGAGGTCGGGGTGACGACGGGGCGGCCACGCCGGTGCGGCTGGTTCGACGCCGTGATCGGGCGCTACGCCGTCCGCGTCAACGGCATCACAGACTTCTTCCTCACCAAGCTCGACGTGCTCTCCGGCCTGGAGAAGGTGCCGATCTGCGTGGCCTACGAGGTCGACGGACGGCGGGTCGACGAGATGCCGATGACCCAGAGCGACGTGCACCACGCCGTCCCCGTCTACGAGGAGATGCCGGGCTGGTTCGAGGACCTCGCCCCCTTCCGGTCCTTCGACGAGCTGCCCGCCGCGGCGCGCGCCTACGTCCACCGCGTCGAGGAGCTCACCGGCGCTCCGGTGAGCGCGATCGGCGTAGGCCCCGGCCGCAACGAGACGATCACCCGGGAGTTCTGAGCCCGGCCCCGATCTCCGAGCGCGGCTACTCCGCGCAGCTCCCCGTCCCGACGGCTGCGGTGCGGGCCGGCGCGGCTTCTGCCGCCGC
>DASWUV010000198.1:0-7518 GCA_036401495.1 Pseudonocardia sp.
GGGCGGTCGAGCTGCGCGTAGAGCGTCTGCTTGCCCACCCCTTTCCCGAAACGGCTGCCCCGGGTGGCGCGGGCGAGCAGGGCGTCGACGCGGTCGTCGAGCTCGGCGTCGGGAACGGCGTAGTTGATCAGACCCCAGTCCGCGGCCGTGGGGGCGTCGATCGGGTCGCCGGTCAGCGCCAGCTCCATCAGGCGCTTCCGCCCGACGGTGCGGGCCACCGGCACCGCGGGCGTGTGGCAGAACCAGCCGCCCTTGCCCCCGGGCAGCGCGAAGCTCGCCGACTGCGCCGCCACCGCGAGGTCGCAGCTGGCCACCAGCTGACAACCCGCGGCCGTCGCGATGGCCTGCACCCTGGCGATGACGACCTGGGGCACCTCCTGGATCGTGTGCATGACCGCCGTGCACAGCCGCAGGAGGTCCCGGACGCCCGCGAGGTCGCGCGCGGCGACGTCGGCGAAGTCGTGGCCCGCCGAGAACGCCTTGCCCTCGGCGCCCAGCACGATGCCGGTGGCCGCGGAGCGGCCCGCCGTCTCGAACGCGTCGAGCAGCTCACGCAGATGGGGCTCGGACAGTGCGTTGCGGCGTTCGGGGCGGTTCATCGTGATGCGCACGGTGTCGCCGTCGTGCTTGACCAGCAGGTGCTCGTAGTCGGCCATGTCCAGCACGGTACGTCGCGGAGCGCCGGGTTCGCGCCCCCTAAGTCCGCGTGTGCAGCTTCAGCAGCAGGTAGGCGGCGAGGGTCTGGGCGTCGACGATCGTCCCGTCGCGCATCATCGACTCCAGCGCCGTCGTCGTGAACCAGCCTGCGCGCATGTCCTGCTCGGTGTGCTCGCGGAAGGCGTTCCCTGGCGTCAGCTCCGTGGCCAGGAAGACGTGTTCGCGCTGGCTGGACAGGCCAGGGGCGATGTCGAGCCTGCCCAGCAGCTCCATCCGACCCGCAATCAGGCCGGTCTCCTCCCGCAGCTCGCGGGCGGCCAACTGGGCCGTGTCGAGCTCGGCGCGGTCGGGGGCCGTGCCCATCGGGAACTCCCAGCGCCGCTGCCCCACCGGGTAACGGAACTGCTCGACCAGGTGGAACCGGTCGCCGTCGCGCGGGATCACGACCGCCGCCGTCGGCTTGTCGACCACGCCGTAGATCCCGTCGGAACCGTCGTCGTGCCGGATGACGTCCTCGCGGACGGTCATCCACGGGTTGGCGTAGACCTGGCGAGTGGAGAGCGCGCGCACCCGCTCAGTATCGCGGGGCGGGGGACGCCGGGTGCGCCGACCGGCCTGCCGCCACGGGCCCGGCCGGTCGACGGAGCGGTTCTGCGGTCCCGAGTGGGCGCGACCCGGGGTCTGCGACGGCTCTGCGCTCCGGGATCCTGTGCCGGTGATGCGGCTCGCGGGGGTGCGCAAGAGCTATCCGGTGCGGGGCGAGGTGCTCCGTGGCGTCGACCTGGAGCTGGCCGAGGGCAGGCCGGTCGGCGTCGTCGGCGGCAACGGGACCGGCAAGTCGACCCTGTTGCGGATCGTCGCCGGGGTCGCTTCGCCGAGCGCCGGACGGGTGCGGGGGCGGCCCGGTCGAATCGGCTACCAGCCGCAGGCGGCGCCGCCCGCCCGGCTGAGCGTGTTGTCCTACCTGCGCCACCATGCGGCGATGCACGGCGTCGGCGGAGCAGGCCGCGCCCGCGAGGCCCTCGAGCTGCTCGACGAGCTGGAGTTCTCCGCCGACCGCGGGGGGCGGCTGGCCGCGCTCTCCTCCGGCAACCTCCAGAAGGTCGTGCTGGCCCAGGCCATCGGGTGCGCGGCCGGGCTGATCGTGCTGGACGAGCCGTGGACCGCGCTGGACGCCGCGGCGGTCGGCGCGCTCGAGCGGCGGCTGGGCGCGGAGGCGACGGCCGGGCGGCTGCTGCTGATCGCCGACCACAGCGGGCGGGCCGGGCGGCTGCCCGGCGCGCACACGGTGCGGGTGGCCGACGGCCTGCTGGCCGACGTGCCCAGGGACGAACCGGCCGTCGAGGCCTGGTCGACGGTAGTGCTGCGGTGCCCCGTCGACCCCGCGCAGACGCTCGCGGCGCTGCCTGCCGTGACCCGTTCCTGGCAGGAGGACGGCCTGCTCGGGGTGCGCCTGCCCGCCGCGGGCGGGGACGCCCTGCTGGCCGCGGCCCTGGGGTTGGGCTGCTCGGTCATCACCGTGCGCCGCGGATGAGCGCGGAGGAGCCGCAGCGGGGCACGGTGGGCCGCACCCTCCCGCGACCCGGTTCCTCGGTGCGCTGGTCCTCGCCGAGCAACGCGTCCTGCTGCCGCTGATCCTCTACGCCGGGGTGCTGGCCGTGCTGTTCGGCGGCGATCCCGGCCCGGCGCCGACGCCGTGGGCTGCCTCGGCGCTGGCCGCCTACCCGGTCGCGGCCTGGTTGGCCCTGGTCGTGGCCAACGTCGAGGACCCGGTGCAGCGCATGGTGACGGTCGCCGCGGCAGGCGGTCGTGGGCGGGTCGTGGCAGCCACGGTCCTGGTGGCGCTGGCAGGCGACCTCGTCATGGTGGCGCTCGCGGTGCTCTGGCCGAACATCGCCTCCCCCTACGACTACGCCACGGGTGTGCTCGGGCTCGGCGTGCTCGCGCACCTGGCCTGTGCTGCTGCGGGCACCGCGGTCGGGCTGCTGTGCGCGCGACCGGTGGTACGCCGGATCGGCTGGTCGTTCTGCGTGGCCGCGGTGGTCGTCACGGTCACCGCGGTGCAGCCGTGGCTGCCGCCGGTCGGCACCGCGGTGCTCGCTCTCACCAGGGGCGCGGCGCCTCCGGTCGGCAGCGCCGCGACCGCACTCGCCGCGGTCGGGGTGGCGGGTGCCGTCAGCTGGTGGGTCGATCGCAGACGCTGATCCGCATCGAGGCGCAGGCCCGCATCCGGCCGTCCGCGACGAGCGCGAGCGGACGGGCAGTAGGGTCGCCTGCCGTGCGCCTCGTCATCGCCCGCTGCCAGGTCGACTACGTGGGTCGGCTCACCGCCCACCTGCCGATGGCACCGCGGCTGCTGCTGGTGAAGGCGGACGGATCGGTGAGCATCCACGCCGACGACCGCGCCTACAAGCCGCTGAACTGGATGAGCCCGCCGTGCTGGCTGCAGGAGGAGCCCGGCGTCTGGACGGTCCGCAACAAGGCCGACGAGTGCCTCGTGATCACGATCGACGAGCTGCTGCACGACTCGTCGCACGAGCTGGGCGTCGATCCCGGCCTGGTCAAAGACGGCGTCGAGGCGCACCTGCAGGAGCTGCTCGCTGCGCACCCGACCGCCCTCGGCGAGGGCTACACGCTGGTGCGCCGCGAGTACATGACCGCGATCGGCCCGGTCGACCTGCTCTGCCGGGACAACGCGGGCGCCTCGGTCGCCGTCGAGATCAAGCGTCGGGGTGAGATCGACGGCGTCGAGCAGCTCACCCGCTACCTGGAGCTGATGAACCGCGACCCGCTGCTCGCGCCCGTGGCGGGCGTGTTCGCCGCCCAGCAGATCAAGCCACAGGCCCGCACGCTCGCGGAGGACCGCGGGATTCGCTGCGTGACCGTCGACTACAACGCGTTGCGCGGCACGGAGTCGGAGGACCTGCGCCTCTTCTGATCTCGCACACACCGTGCGGGGCGCACACACCGTGCGGGACGTGTGCGTGAACCGCAGACGATGGGTGCGAGCCGCCTAGTCTGGAGCTCGTGACCGCCACCGAGGTGCCCGCTCCAACCTTCACCTCCCTCGATCCGCGCAGCGGCGACATCGTCGGAACGCACCCGGTCTACGACGACGCGGCGGTCGAGGCGGCTGTTGCGCGCGGCGTCGAGGCTGCGCGGTGGTGGTCGGGCATCGGCTTCGACGGGCGCGCGAAGCGACTGCTCGAATGGAAGAAGGCGCTGGTCAGGAGCATTGACTGGCTCGCAACGACGATCGTCGACGAAACGGGTAAGCCGTTCGACGACGCCCGCCTGGAGCTGGCGTTGGCCGTCGAACACCTCGACTGGGCGGCGCGGCACGCGGAGAAGACGCTCGGCAGCCGCCGGGTCCGGCCCGGCCTGCTCATGGCCAACCAGGCGGCCACGCTGAGCTACGCGCCGCTCGGCGTCGTCGGCGTGATCGGCCCGTGGAACTACCCCGTGTTCACCCCGATGGGGTCGATTTCGTACGCGTTGGCCGCGGGCAACGCCGTCGTGTTCAAGCCGAGCGAGCTGACGCCCGGCGTGGCCGTCCAGCTGGCCGACTCCCTCGCCGAGATCGTCGAGGGGCATCCGGTGCTGCAGGCCGTCACCGGGTTCGCGGAGACGGGTGCGGCGCTGTGCCGGGCCCCGGGGGTCGCCAAGATCGCGTTCACCGGCTCGACGGCGACCGCCAAGCGCGTCATGGCCACCTGTGCCGAGACGCTCACCCCGGTGGTGGTCGAGTGCGGCGGCAAGGACCCCTTGCTCGTCGACGCCGACGCGAACCTCGCCGCGGCGGCCGACGCGGCAGTCTGGGGCGCGATGAGCAACGCGGGCCAGACCTGCGTCGGCGTCGAACGCGTCTACGTGCACGAGAAGGTGGCCGACGCGTTCACGGCCAGGGTCGTGGCCAAGGCCGGGGCGCTGCGCGCCGACGCGTTCGGGCCGATGACGCTGCCCGAGCAGGTCGACGTCGTGCGCGCGCACCTCGACGACGCACTGGCCCGCGGCGGGCGGGCGGTGGTCGGCGGTCCCGGGTCGGTGCGCCCGCCTTACGTCGATCCCGTGGTGCTCGTCGACGTGCCGGAGGACAGTCGCGCGGTCACCGAGGAGACGTTCGGGCCACTGATGGTGATCAACCGGGTGCGGGACATGGACGAGGCGGTGGAGCGGGCCAACGGCACCGGCTACGGGCTGGGCGCGACCGTGTTCGCCAAGAAGCGGGGCGCCGAGATCGCGACCGCGCTGCGCTGCGGGATGGTCTCGGTGAACTCGGTGATCGCGTTCGCCGGGATACCCGCCTTGCCGTTCGGCGGGGTCGGCGCGTCCGGCTTCGGCCGCATCCACGGCGAGGACGGGCTGCGCGAGTTCACCAGCCCGCGCGCCGTGGCCCGCCAGCGGTTCGCCCTGCCGATCGCCGTCACCAGCTTCCGCCGCACGGCCCGCGGGATGGCCGCGCTGCTCGGGATCGTGCGCCTGAGACACGGCCGTTAGGCGACCTCGTCGTTAGCCGGGTCACACCGGGCCGACCAGCGGGTCTGGGAGGATCGACGTCTGACCCAGCGGAGGTAGCAACGTGGCACGGGAGTTCAGGACCGTCGGTGTCGTCGGCCTCGGCACGATGGGGGCGGGCATCGTCGAGGTCTTCGCCCGCAACGGCCTGCACGTGATCGCCGCGGAGGTCGACGACGATGCCGTCGTGCGCGGCCGTACCCACCTCGAGACCTCCACGTCGCGCGCGGTCGGCCGGGGCAAGCTCGCGCAGGAGGACGCCGACGCGTTGCTCGCGCGGGTCACCACGACGACGGAGCTGGCCGATCTGGCCGAGTGCGATCTCGTCGTCGAGGCCGTCCCCGAGCAGCTGGAGCTGAAGGCGGCCGTGCTCGCCGCCCTGGACAAGGTGTGTCGTCCCGACGTGATCCTCGCGTCGAACACGTCGTCGCTGTCGGTCACCGAGCTGTCGGTGCGGACGGGGCGGCCCGGCCGCGTCGTCGGCATGCACTTCTTCAACCCGGCGCCGGTGCAGCGGTTGGTGGAGCTGGTGCGCACGGTCGTCACCGAGCAGGGCGTCGTCGACGACGTGGCTGCCTTCGCCGCGACGCTGGACAAGGTGCCCGTCGTGATCGGGGACCGGGCGGGCTTCATCGCCAACGCGCTGCTGTTCGGCTACCTCAACCACGCCGCGCGCATGTACGACCAGCGCTACGCCTCGCGCGAGGACCTCGACGCCGCCATGCGGTACGGCTGCGGCTACCCGATGGGCCCGCTCGCCCTGCTCGACCTCATCGGCCTGGACACCGCCTACGAGATCCTCGAGACGATGTACGCCCAGTCGCGCAACCAGCTGCACGCGCCCACGCCGCTGCTCAAGCAGATGATCACGGCGGGCCTGCTGGGCCGCAAGAGCGGCCGGGGCTTCTACACCTACGCCGGGCCGCACAGCTCGAAGGTCGTGCCGGACGCCGAGACGCCGTCGAGCGTTGTTCCCGACGACGTTGCCGTGCGTGACGTGCACCGGGTGGGCGTGGTCGGCACCGGCACCATGGCCGTCGGCGTGGCCGAGGTGCTGGCCAAGGCAGGCCTTTCCGTCGTGCTGCGCGGGCGCAGCGAAGCGAAGGTGGCGGCCGCGATCACGAGCGTGCGCAAGTCCCTGGACAAGGGCGTGGTGCGGGGCAACCTCACCGAGGACGAGCGGGACGCCACCCTCGCCCGCATCACCGGCACGATGCGGTTGGAGGACTTCGCGGACGTCGACCTCGTCGTCGAGTCGATCGCGGAGGAGCTCGACATCAAGCGGGCCGTGTTCGCGGCGTTGGACGAGATCTGCAAGCCGGGCGCGATCCTGGCCACCGTCACGTCGTCGCTGCCGGTGGTGGAGTGCGCCGCGGCGACGGGGCGGCCCGCCGACGTCGTCGGGATGCACTTCTTCAACCCGGCTCCGCGGATGCGCCTGGTGGAGGTCGTGTCGACGATCACCACCGCTCCCGACGTCGCGGCCACCGTGGTCGCACTGTGCGAGCGGCTGGGCAAGGTCCCGGTGCGCTGCGGCGACCGCGCGGGCTTCATCGTCAACGCGCTGCTGTTCCCGTACCTGAACGATGCGGTGAAGATGCTGGAGGCGCACTACGCCACCGCCGACGACATCGACGCGGCGATGAAGACGGGGTGCGCCCTGCCGATGGGTCCGTTCGAGCTGCTGGACGTGGTCGGACTGGACGTGGCGCTGGCCATCGAGCGCTCGCTGTTCGCGGAGTTCCGAGAGGCGGGCCTCGCTCCGGCGCCGCTGCTGGAGCACCTGGTCACGGCGGGGCGGCTGGGCCGCAAGACCGGACACGGGTTCCGGGACCACGCAGGCCGCTGAGGACGGCGTGCGCGGTCGGGTGCGGGGCTTCGGAGACGGCGATGGCGCGGTTCAACCGACGGCGTGACGATCACGTACCGCTGCGCTCGGCCGCAGCGGCGCGCGTCGAGATCGCGTCGGACGGCGAATGGCAGGTGCGGCAGATCACCGGCTCGGCCGCGACGCGCGACTACCGCTGCCCGGGGTGCGACCAGATCATCCCGGCGGGGACGCCACATGTCGTGGCCTGGCCCGCGGGCGAGGACGGCTCGGTGGATGAGCGGCGCCACTGGCACACGCCGTGCTGGGCCGCGCGCAGGCGTCGTCGGCCGGGGGCGCGTCGAGCTTGACGGTGCGGATTCGCACCCCGGGGCCCACTCTCGGCGAACATGGGCAGGCTGGTGTCAGCGCGTTACGCCCGCCCCGGTGCGCGGTCGGGGGCGGGATCCGTTCGCCCGGTCATCTCGCCTCGCGGGGTCGTCATCCGTGAGGTCGCCCTCTCCGACAGGCTTCTCTGC
>DASWUV010000199.1:0-14810 GCA_036401495.1 Pseudonocardia sp.
CACCGCCCGCAGTGTGTGCGACCCCTGGACGGTGTGTGCGACGAGGAGGGTGGTGCCGACACGTGCGCGCGCCCCACGCCGCAGGCCCCCACACATCGCGCCGGCCCCGCACACACCGCATGGGGCTCGCACACACCTCCCGCAGTGTGCGCGACCCCTGGACGGTGTGTGCGGACGCTGAAGTGGCTCTTACGTCCGGTCGAACTGGTCCGGGTCGGGGCCGATGCGGCTGTCGGTGTTGAGCGCCTCGATCGCGGCCAGCTCGTCGGCCGCGAGGGTGAAGTCGAACACGTCGAGGTTCTCGGCGATCCGGCTGGGCGTCACCGACTTGGGGATGACGATCGTGCCCACCTGCAGATGCCAGCGCAGGAGCACCTGAGCGGGGCTCTTGCCGTGCGCAGCCGCGATCGCGCCGATCCGCGTGTCGGACAGCACGGCTCCGCCCCGCGCCAACGGGCTCCACGCCTCGGTGGCGATCCCGTGCTGCGCGTGGAACGTCCGCAGCGGCACCTGTGTGAGGTGCGGGTGGCACTCCACCTGGTTGACGGCGGGCACGGTGCCGGTCTCGTCGAGCAGCCGCTGCAGGTGCGCGATCTGGAAGTTGGAGACGCCGATCGCCCGCGCCCGGCCTTCGGCGGCGATCTTCTCCAGCGCCCGCCACGTGTCGACGTAGCGGTCGCGCTTGGGCAACGGCCAGTGGATGAGGTAGAGGTCGACGTAGTCGAAACCGAGTCGTTCGAGGCTCTTGTCGAAAGCGGCGAGCGTGGCGTCGTAGCCCTGGTCGCCGTTCCAGACCTTGGTGGTGACGAACAGCTCGCCGCGCGGTATGCCGCTCGTCGCGACGGCCGCGCCCACCTCCGCCTCGTTCTCGTAGAGGCGGGCGGTGTCGAGGTGCCGGTAGCCCGTCTGCAGTGCCGTGGCTACGGCGACCTCGGTCTCGCCGGGCGGCACGAGGAAGACCCCGAAGCCCAGCTGGGGGATGGCGACGCCGTTGTTCAGCTCGATCGTGGGTACCGCGGTCATGGCCGCGACGCTACGGGCAGGGCCGACCCGCCGCCGAGCTGGTCGCACGTGTGCGCGGACGCCACAGGGTCTGCGAACTCCGCTGCGACGATCATCGCCGCGCCCCGCGGCAACAGGGCGGTTCACCGTCGGCTGATCACCGGCGCGTCGCCGAGGTGAGAATTGTCGGTGTCCCGGCTTAACGTAGATACGTGCCCGACTCCCCTACCCCCGGCTGGATCCGCCGCCTTGTCCGCGCCTCACTGCGCCACCGCGGCGTCGCGATCACCGCTCTCGTCGCGTCGGCGTTGGGCGTGAGCCTGGACGCCATCGGGCCCCTGCTTACCCGGTCGGCGGTCGATCAGGCGGTGGCGGGGTCCACCGCCACGCTGGTCCCGATCGTCGTCGCCATTCTGTCGCTGGCGCTTGTCCGGTTCGTCGCCGCGTTCCTGCGCCGCTACCTGGGTGGGCGGCTGGCGCTCGACGTCCAGCACGACCTGCGCCGCCAGGTGTTCGCCGCGGTCCAGCGGCTCGACGGCGAGCGCCAGGACTCGCTGCGCACCGGGCAGGTGGTGTCGCGCGCGATCACGGATCTCAACCTGCTGCAGGCGCTGTTGTCGATCGTGCCCCTCGCGCTCGGCTTCGTCGTGCTCGTGGTGGCATCGCTGGTCGCGATGCTGTGGCTGTCCCCGCCGCTCACCCTCGTGGCGGTCGTCCTGCTGCCGTTGGCGGGTTGGATCACGCTGCACAGCCGCAGGTCGCTGTTCCCGGCCACGTGGTCCGCGCAGCAGCGCGCGGCCGACATCGCCCAGCAGGTCGAGGAGACGGTCACCGGCGTACGGGTCGTGAAGGGTTTCGGGCAGGAGCAGCGCGAGGTCGCGGCGCTCGAGGTCGGAGCGCGGCGGCTGTTCAGCGAACGGTTGAGGGCGGCCAGGATGACCGCGCGGCTCAACCCGGCGTTGGTGAGCCTGCCGACGCTGGGGCAGGTCGCGGTGATCGGTCTCGGCGGGTGGCTCGCCATGTCAGGGTCGATCAGCCTGGGCACATTCCTCGCGTTCACCACCTACGTCGCCGGGCTCGTGGGGCCCGCCCGGCTGCTCGGTGCACTTGTGGTGGCCGCGCAGCTCACGCGGGCAGGCGTCGAGCGCGTGTACGACCTGGTCGACTCGCAACCCGACGTCGTCGATCCCGAACACCCCTCCACGCTGCCCGCCGGGCCGCTCGGGGTGGAGCTGGACGATGTCACCTTCGGGTACTCCCGCCGCGAGCCGGTGCTGGACGGCGTCAGCCTCACCGTGGCCCCGGGGGAGACCCTCGCGCTGGTCGGGCCGCCGGGGTCGGGCAAGTCGACGGTCGGGCTGCTGTTGCCGCGCTTCTACGATCCGCAGCAGGGTGAGCTGCGCCTCGGCGGAGTGGCGCTGCCCTCGCTGCGCCTGGTCGATCTGCGCAGCGAGCTCGGGGTGGTGTTCGAGGAGGCGTTCCTGTTCTCCGACACCATCCGGGCCAACATCGCCTACGGCCGTCCCGACGCGTCCGACGCCGAGGTGCTCGCCGCGGCGCGGGCGGCGCAGGTCGACACGTTCGTCCGGGATCTGCCCGACGGGTACGACACGCTGGTCGGCGAGCGCGGGCTCACGCTCTCCGGCGGCCAGCGTCAGCGGGTGGCGTTGGCGAGGGCCGTGCTCACCAACCCGCGGGTGCTGATCTTGGACGACGCCACCTCGGCGGTCGACACCGCCACCGAGGCGGCGATCCTCGAAACCCTCCGCGGGCTGACGGCCGGGCGCACCACGCTGCTCGTCGCCCACCGGCGCTCCACGCTGGCCCTCGCCGACCGCATCGCCGTGTTGGACCGCGGCCGGGTGGTCGATGTCGGCACCGAGGCCGAGCTCATGGTCCGCAGCCCGATGTTCCGGGAGCTGTTCGCGATCGACGAGACGACGGCCGATGCGTCGCCCTCTGCGTTCGGGATCACCCCGGAGCTGTGGCCTGCTCAGGGTCCCGTGGCCGAGCGGGCGGCGCGTCAGGAGAGCGCGGGCGCCGGGTTCGGCGGACCGTCGGGCATGGCCGGGAGTCTCGCGGCCACACCAGAGCTGATGGCCGCCGTCTCGGCCCTGCCGCCGCCCCGCGATGAGCCGCACCTGGCCGTCGATCCGACCGCCGCCGACCCGCGGTTCCGGCTGGCAGGCCTGCTGCGTCCGGTGCGGTGGCTGATCGCCGCGACCGTGACCCTTGTCGCGTTCGACGCGCTGAGCGCGTTGGCGTTCCCGAACATCGCCCGCTACGCGATCGACGGCGGCATCACCGCGCACGCGCCCAAGGTGCTGCTCACCGCGGTGCTGCTCGGCCTGGGCGTGGTGGCGTTCGGCTACGTCGTGGTGGCGCTGGAGACCGTGGCGACGGCACGGGCCGGGGAGAGCGTGCTCTACCTGCTGCGAGTGCGCAGCTACGCCCATTTGCAACGGCTCGGGCTGGACTACTACGAGCGCGAGCTGTCCGGCCGGATCATGACGCGGATGACCACGGACGTCGACGCGCTGTCGACGTTCCTGCAGACCGGCCTCGCACAGGCGATCGTCAGCGTGCTCACGGTCGTCGGGGTCACGGTGGCGCTGCTCGTCACCGACGTCGAGCTGGCGGTGGTGGCGCTCGCCGCGCTGCCGATCCTGATCGCGGCCACGGTGATCTTCCGGCGGCTGTCCTCCCGGGCGTACGCGGAGGCCAGGGAGAAGGTCAGCGTCGTCAACGCCGACCTGCAGGAGAATGTGACCGGCGTCCGGGTCGCGCAGGCCTACGTGCGGGAGGAGTACAGCGCCACCGCCTTCGGCGAGCGCAGCGCGGCCTACCGCCGCTCCCGCCTGCGGGCCCAGCGCTACATCGCCACGTTCTTCCCCGCCGTCACCCTGCTCTCGGACATCGCGACGGCCGCCGTGCTCGGGGTGGGCGCCGCGCGGCTGGCCGCGGGTGACCTGTCGGCGGGCGTCCTGACGGCCTTCCTGCTCTACCTCGGCATGTTCTTCACCCCCGTGCAGCAGCTCTCCCAGGTCTTCGACGGTTACCAGCAGGCGCGGGTCGGGCTGTCGCGCATCGGCGAGCTGCTGCGCACCCCGACCACCGTGCCGCCCGAGCCCGAGGGGACGCCCGTCCCCGTGCCTGCCCGGCTGCGCGGGGAGGTGGAGCTGCGCGGTGTGTCGTTCGCCTACGCGGGCTCCGCGGAGCCCGCGATCGACGACGTCTCGCTCCTCGTCGCGCCAGGGGAGACGGTCGCGCTGGTCGGCGCCACCGGAGCGGGCAAGTCCACGCTGGTGAAGCTGCTCGCCCGCTTCTACGACGTGGGCAAGGGCGCGGTGCTCGTCGACGGGGTGGACGTGCGGCGGTTCCGGCTCAGCGACTTCCGCCACCGGCTGGGCGTCGTGCCGCAGGAGGCGCACCTGTTCACCGGCGACGTCGCCGCCAACATCGCCTACGCCCGCCCGGACGCCGCGCCCGCCGAGATCGAGGCGGCGGCCCGCGCGGTAGGTGCGCTGGAGATGGTGCGCAGCCTCCAGGGCGGGTTCCGCCATCCTGTCGGCGAACGGGGGCAGGGGCTGTCAGCGGGCCAGCGCCAGCTCATCGCGCTGGCCCGCGCCGAGCTGGCCGATCCCGACCTGCTGCTGTTCGACGAGGCCACCGCCGCGCTCGACCCGGCCACCGAGGCCGCGGTGCTGGCCGCGGGCGACCAGGTCACCGCGCGGCGCACCGCGTTCGTCGTGGCCCACCGGCTCACCACGGCCGCGCGCGCCGACCGCATCGCCGTAGTGGCCGCGGGCCGGATCGTCGAGCTCGGCACCCACACCGAGCTGCTCGCCAAGGGCGGGGTCTACGCCGGGCTCTGGGAGGCGGGCGAGCTGGAACCCGCGGCTTAGCCCCACTCGCTTGTCGCCGGTGGTCGCCCAGCTCAGTGGGCAACAGGATGCTGTGCGGGCATGATCGCGACGAGTCGGCTGTGGTGGTGGTGTCCGGCGCCCCTGCTGGACCGATCGCGGCGATCAGTGCGTGCCGAGTGCCCAGCTCGACGGCCGCACCGGTGTCGTGGTGCTCGCACCTGTGCCCGGACGCAGGTGCGGCCTCGACAACGCGAGTGCCGTTCTCCCGGGGGGCGGCGCGGCTCCCGGCGATCAGTGCGCCACTGCCGCAGGTCCCCGCCCTGCGGTCACGCCTCAGCCCGCGCTGTCCGGGGTGAACGCATGCGGCTCGACCAACACCAGCCAGTTGCCGGTCTCGTCGCGCAGCACCGCCTCGACGCCGTACGGGCGGTCGGCGGGCTCCTGCAGGAACGTCACACCCGCGGCCGTCAGCTCGGCGTAGGTCTTGCGGCAGTCGTCGACCCGCAGTCCGAGGCCGCCCATCTTGCCCTTCAACAGCTGGCCCCTGATGAACTCCGCGGCGTCGGGGTCCAGCGGCGGCCCCGGTGTCATCAGCGTGACCTCGAGCTCGGGCTGGCTGGGGTGGCCGATCGTCAGCCAGCGGAAGTCCTCGCCCATGGTGACGTCGGCGCGCGGCTCGAAGCCCAGCACGTCGACGTAGAAGTCGCGGGCCTTGTCCTGGTCGAGGCAGTACACCGTGGTGAGGGAGACGTTGGTAATCACGGGGTCGAACCTAGGGCCGTCGGCGGTCGGCGCCTTCCCTGAGATTGCGGTCCTGTCGTCCCCGCCGGGTCGAGCGCGCCGCGCATGAACAGGAAGCAGCCGGGCACATGCGGAGCGCCGCGGGCGGCCCAGCGATTCCGGTAGGCGGTGGGGCTCTCGCCCACCATCTGGGCAAACCGCGAAGAGAACGACCCGAGGCTGGAGAAGCCGACGAGCATGCAGACCTCGGTTACCGTCAGGTTCGCCGCGCGCAGCAGGTCCTGTGCGCGCTCAATGCGGCGGCGGGTCAGATAGCGGATCGGGGTTTCCCCGTAGGCGGCGCCGAAGCACCGGGTGAAGTGGAACTTCGACACCCCGGCGACCGCAGCCAGCTCGTCGAGGTCGATCGGCTGGTCGTAGTGGCGGTCGATATGGTCGTGCGCCCGGCGGAGATGAGCCAGGAGCGCGGCCGACACCTTCTCCCGCGTCTGCACCGAGGGAGCATAGGTCGCCCCGCGATGACGGAGGGCAAGGGTTGCCGGATGGTGACAATACCCTGCGGTTCTGCCCGTTTTCGGGCAAGAAGCTGGCGATTGTGCGCCGTTGCGGGCACCATCGCCGGAGTGCTCCCCGAAGACGATCTCGTCGCGCACCTCGTGCGCAGCACTCCGCTCAGCCCGAGCGAGGCGGCGCGGGTGATCGCCGAGGTCGTCGCGTACTACGGCGAGGAGGTTCCGGACTACGTCCGACGCCGCCACGCCGAGCTCAAACACCGGGGGTTGACCAACGACCTGATCTTCGACGAGATCGCCGCCGAGCTGGCAGGCAGGCGATTCGCCGCCCCGAACATGTCCGTCCGCCAGCTCCGTCGCCTCGTCTATGGCTAGTGGAAAGGGAAGAACCCCATGTGTGGAATCGTCGGGTACGTAGGGCCGCAGGACGCCACCCCCATCCTGATGGAGGGACTCGGCCGTCTGGAGTACCGCGGGTACGACTCCGCGGGCATCGCCATCTGCACCCGGTCCGGGCTCAAGGTGCGCAAGGCGAAAGGGCGGGTCGCCGACCTCGCCGCGGACCTCCCCGCCCGGTTCAAGGGCTCGCCCGGCATCGGCCATACGCGGTGGGCCACCCACGGTGAGCCGACGGCGGAGAACGCCCATCCCCAGGTCGACACCGCGCAGCGGATCGCGGTCGTCCACAACGGCATCATCGAGAACGCCGACGAGCTGCGCGCCAAGCTGCAGGCCGACGGCGTCGAGTTCACGTCGCAGACGGACACGGAGACCATCGCCCACCTCGTCGCGAAGGCGTTCGTCGACGGCGCGGCCGACTTGGAGCACGCTGTCCGCCTGGCGCTGCGCTCGGTCGTGGGCGCCTACGGACTCGCGATCATGGACGCCGAGCACCCCGACCGCATCGTGGTCGCCCGCAACGGCAGCCCGGTGCTGCTGGGCATCGGCGAACACGAGATGTTCGTGGCCTCGGACGTCGCCGCGCTGATCGGGCACACCCGCCAGGTGATCTACCTGGACGACGGCGAGCTCGCGACGATCACGGCGAGCGGCTACCGGACCTACACGATCGACGACCGGTCCACCGCCAAGAGCCCTTCCACGATCGACTGGGACGTCGTCGGCGCCGAGATCGGCGACCACGCCCACTTCCTGATCAAGGAGATCTCCGAGCAGCCGCGGTCGGTTGCGCGCGCCATGTCGGGCCGGATCGACGAGCGCTTCGACACCGCCCGCCTCGGCGGCCTGAACCTCTCCGTGCGCGAGGCCCGCGAGATCAAACGGGTCAAGATCCTCGGCTGCGGCTCGGCCTGCTACGCGGGCGACCTCGGCGCGCAGCTCATCGAGGACCTCGCACGCATGCCCGCGACGGCGGAGGCCGCTTCGGAGTTCCGCTACCGCAACCCCGTCGTCGAGCCCGACACGCTCTACGTCGCGGTGAGCCAGTCCGGCGAGACGATCGACACCCTCGCCGCTGTGCAGGAGCTGCAGCGCAAGGGCGGCCGGGTGATCGGGATCATCAACGTCGTCGGCTCGACGATCGCCCGCCAGGTCGACGGCGGCGTCTACATCCACGCGGGCCCCGAGATGTCGGTGGCCGCCACGAAGTCGTTCACCAGCACCGTGACCGCGTTCGCGCTGCTCGCCATCTACCTCGGCCGCATGCGCGACCTCGCCCCGACCGAGGGCAAGCGCGTCCTGGCAGGCCTGCAGCGGCTGCCCGACCAGATCCAGCAGGTCATCGACGAGTCCGACGCGATCGCCGATGTCGCCAAGGAGATCGCGCAGAGCGCGGGCGTCATGTACGTGGGTCGACGCCGCGGCTGGCCGGTGGCGCGGGAGGGCGCGCAGAAGCTCAAGGAGGTCTCCTACGTGCACGCCGAGGCCTACCCTTCAGCGGAGCTCAAGCACGGTCCACTGGCGCTGATCAGCCCGGACATGCCGACGGTCGCGATCGTCCCCGACGACGAGCTGCTGGACAAGAACACCTCCACGCTGAGCGAGATCAAGGCCCGCAAGGGCCCGGTGATCGCGCTGGCGCACCGCGAGCTGCCGACCGAGCTGGCCGACCGCACCGTCGTCGTCCCCCACAACGAGCCCGAGCTGGACTCGATCCTCATGTCGATCGCGCTGCAGCTGCTGGCCTACCACGCAGCGGTCGCGCTCGGACGGGACGTGGACAAGCCCCGCAACCTGGCCAAGAGCGTCACGGTGGAGTGACCTGTGCGCGGAAAACGTCGCCAGAGCAACGTTTTTCGCGCACGACCGCTACTCGGCCAGCAGCCGGGCCAGCCGCGCGGCGAGGCCGGGGCGGCGGGGGTCGTGGTGCGGGAGCTCGGCGACCACCCGGTCGTGGGTCTCGAGGTCGTCGGCGCCGAGCGGATGGGCCGCGAACGCGACGAGCAGCTCGACGTCGTCGGCGTCGAGCACCGCCCGGCGCAGGCCCGCGGCCAGCTCGTCGCGCAGCTCACGGATCTCGGGGGCGTCGGACCGCGGGAGCAGCGGGCCGCCGCACGCCCGCAGCGCCTCGCCGACCTGGCCCGCGCGCAGGGCCCGCCGAGTGGACTCGAAGTCGGAGTCGACGGCCGCGTCCAGCCGATAGGGACGGGTGCACAGCACGTCGGCGCCGATCAGGCCGCGCAGCCGCAGCACCTCGCCGCGCACGGTGGTGGGGTTGCCGTCGTCGCCGTAGAGGGCGACGGCGAGCTGCTCGGCCGTCAGCCCGTCCGGGTGCAGCGCGAGGGCGGCGAGCAGCTCGGCGGGCCGCAGGGTGAGCGGGACCGGCCTGCCGTCCAGGGTGGCCCTCGGCGCGCCTTCGCCGGTGAACCGCAGGGCCAGCGCGCTGCGGTGGCGCGCCACGGCCCGCCGGGCGGGCGCGTGCAGGAGGTACCCCTCGGCGAGCGGCTCGACGTCCACCTCGCGCCCGTCGTCGAGCAGCACGCGGCCGCCATCGACCGGCACGGTGACGCGCGCGGGCCACGCGCCGTACGGCTCGCCCGCGATGATCCGCCCCGACGGCGTGACCAGCGCCCCTTCTCGACCGCGCAGGCTGGCGAGGTGCGGCATGTTGCGCACGCGCAGCCGCTCGTCCGCGATCGCCAGCCGCACCCGCAGCTGGTTCTCGGCCAGCTGCGCGGTGGCCGAGACGAGCTGCGCCATGGCCGGGTGGATGGTGTGCAGCGGGCCGGAGATGTCGACGGCGCCGAGGATCATGCCGGTGTCGGGGTCGTGCACGGGCGCCGCCGCGCACGTCCAGATGTGATACGCCCGCACGAGGTGCTCGGCGGAGTGGATCTGGACCGGAGCGTCGACGGCCAGCGTGGTGCCCATCGCGTTGGTGCCGATGGACGACTCGGAGACGCTGAACCCCGGTGACAGCCCGGTGGCGTCGGCCGCGTGCAGCAGCCCGCTGGCGCCCTCACGCCACAGGATCGTGCCGTCGGCGTCGGTGACCAGCATGACGTGCAGTGCCTCATCGGCGATGCTGACGAGCGTGCTGCGCAGGAGCGGCATGACCTCGTTGAGCGGATGCGCAGTGCGCCGGTCGGCGATCTCGTCGTCGCCGTGCACGACCTTGGGCAGCCGCCGGTCGGGATCGATGTGCGCAGCGAGACTGCGCTCCCACGACGCGCTGATCAGTGAGCGCGGCGCGACGCGTGGCTGGTCACCGGCCATGACGGCCTCGAACACGT
The DNA here is from genome assembly GCA_036401495.1 of Pseudonocardia sp. GTDB lineage: Bacteria > Actinomycetota > Actinomycetes > Mycobacteriales > Pseudonocardiaceae > Pseudonocardia. Next base: position 9,814 of record DASWUV010000199.1, read on the forward strand.
CGTGCAGTACGTGGGAGTGCGCCACATGATCGTGGGCACCTGGATTGGTCATCAGCGCTCCGAGCGTCATCGCCCCAGGATCAGTACATCATCCGCGCCCACCCCTGCAGGGGCAACCCGCCGTGCAACGTCCGGGCAACGTGGCCGTACTTACTGTTCGGCCACCGTCCACCGACTGTGCTGGGAGGCCTCCTGTGACGACGGAAGCCGCGCTGGATCGACCCGCCGGGCTGCCCGGCGGGGTCGTGGGCCGCACCGCCAGGCTGCTGGTCGTGGACGGCGAGGCGATCGTCCGGTTCGGGCTGCGCAGGCTCTTCGCGTCCGACCCCGAGCTCGGCGTCGTCGGCGAGGCGGGCAGCCCGCGCGACGCGCTGGTGGTGGCCGACCGGTGCCCACCCGACCTGGTGATCCTCGACGTCGACCTCGGCCGCGGCGACGCGGCGGGCGTCGAGCTCGTCCGGATGCTGCTGGAGCGCCACCGCGGGGTGCGGGTGCTGGTGCTCACCAGCTGCCGCGACCGCGACGTCATGCTGCGCACGATCCGCCTCGGCGTGCACGGCTACCTGCGCAAGAGCGCCGAGACCGCCGACATCCTGCGCGCTGTGCACACGCTCCTGCGCGGCGAGAGCGTGTTCGACTCGCGCGGCACGGTGCCCGTGCTCACCGACGTGATGCGCGACGAGCTGCCGCCGGTCCCGCGGGCGCTGGGTGCTGCGACGCTGACCGAGCGGGAGAACCAGGTGCTGCGGCTGCTCGCGGTCGGGATGTCCAACCGCGAGATCGGGCGGCGGCTGCTGATCAGCGAGGCCACGGTGAAGTTCCACGTGCGCAACCTGCGCGACAAGCTGGAGGTTCGCAGGCGCACGGAGATCGTCTACACCGCGACGCGGCAGGGGATCGTCTAGCCTGCTGCGGGTTCCGTTGCGGCTCCGTTGCCCGCCCGTGACCTCGGCATCCGTACGCTCTGCTGGTGGAGCTGTTGCCGGTCGTGCTCACCAGCGGGTGGGCGAGCGGGATCAATGCCTACCTCGTCGTGCTGGTCCTCGGCCTGATCGGTCGCCTCGGTGACGTCGCCGCCGTGCCGGAGGGCCTGACCCGGACCGACGTCCTGGTCGTCGCCACCGTGATGTACCTGATCGAGCTCGTCGCCGACAAGATCCCGTACGTCGACTCCGTATGGGACGCGATCTCCACGGCCATCCGCCCGACCGTCGGCGCGGTGATCGCGCTGCTCATCGCGCACAACGCGCCGACCCTGCAGCAGGCCGTACTGGTCGCGTCCGGCGGCGCGGCCGCGTTGGCGTCGCACCTGGTGAAGGGCGGCCTGCGGCTGGTCGTCAACACCTCGCCCGAGCCCGCGTCGAACATCGCGGTGAGCGTCGGCGAGGACGTCACCGTGGCCGGGGTGACGAGCCTCGCCGTGCTGCACCCGACGCTCGCGCTGACGATCGCGTCCGTCCTGTTCGGGCTGGGCGTGCTGCTGCTGGCGCTGCTCTGGACGCGGGTGCGGCGGGGTCTGCGCCGGTTGCGGGCGTGGCGGGCCCGGCGGGTCGCGCTCGTCTGAGCAGGCGGCCTGCGCAGGGATCCGCGCCTGCCGTCAGCCGAAGAAGATCTCCGCCTCCGCGTAGAGAGCGGGGTCGACGACCTTGAGCTCCTTGGTCGCCTCGGCCAGCGGCACCGTGACGATGTCGGTGCCGCGCAGCGCGACCATGTGCCCCCACTGTTCGTCATGTACGGCGGTGATGGCGTGCAGGCCGAACCGGGTGGCGAGCCAGCGGTCGCGGGCGGTCGGCGTGCCACCGCGCTGGACGTGCCCGAGCACGGTCGTGCGGGCCTCCTTGCCGGTGCGCGCCTCGATCTCCCTGGCCAGCCAGTCGCCGATCCCGCCGAGCCGGACGTGGCCGAACGCGTCCTTCTCGCCGGTGAGCAGCGACTCCTCGCCCTCCTTCGGCTTGGCGCCCTCGGCGACGACGATGATCGGCGCGTAGTCGAGCTGGAACCGCGCCTCGACCCACGCGCAGACCTGCTCGATGTCGAAGCGCAGCTCGGGGATGAGGATCGCGTTCGCCCCGCCCGCCATCCCGGAGTGCAGCGCGATCCAGCCCGCGTGCCGCCCCATGACCTCGACGATCAGCGCGCGGTGGTGCGACTCGGCCGTCGTGTGCAGCCGGTCGATCGCCTCCATCGCGATGTTGACGGCCGTGTCGAAGCCGAACGTGTAGTCGGTGCCCGACAGGTCGTTGTCGATCGTCTTGGGCACGCCGACGACGTTGACGCCCATGTCGTAGAGCTTCGTCGCGACGCCGAGGGTGTCCTCGCCGCCGATCGCGATCAGCGCGTCGACGCCGAGGTTCTGCAGGTTGCGCTTGATCTTCTCGACGCCGCCGTCGATCGCGAAGGGGTTGGTCCGCGAGCTGCCGAGGATCGTCCCGCCGCGGGGGAGCAGGCCGCGCACGGCCGGGATGTCCAGTGGCTTCGTCATGGCCTCGAGCGGGCCGCGCCAGCCGTCGCGGAAGCCGAGGAACGAATAGCCGTAGTCGGGGACGCCCTTGCGGACGATCCCCCGGATGACCGCGTTGAGGCCGGGGCAGTCGCCGCCACCGGTGAGCACGCCGACGCGCATTTGGGCTCTCCATCGATGCAGAAGCACAGGGGTCTCCCACGCTAGCGCGTGCGGTCGGTCGACGTTCGAACGCGCCCCCCGCTCGCCCACCTCCCGGGCCCGGCACACCCGCCCCGCACTGCGTAGTCGACCCGCGGGAGTGTGTGCGGGCGCCTGTCTGCGGCGCCGTCCGCCGCGCGGCGCTACTGTCGTGTCGTGTCCGAGTGGGACGGGCGGGGCCTGCCCCCGGTGGCCGCCGAACGAGTGCGTCGCGCGGCTGAGGGCGGTGCGTGGACTTCGCTGCTGTCCGCGCCCGCCGCGGCCGGGCTGGAGGTTGCAGGCTTCGACCCGGCAGGCGAGGTGATGGGCTCGATCGTCCAGCGCATCGGCTGGTCGACCTACTTCGGCTGCGGCGCGACGGGCTGGTCCGGCACCAACACCCGGACGATCACGTCGAGCCAGAACGCAGGCTTCGCGCCCTACGCCCAGGCGCTGCAGAACGGGTGGAAGACCGCGATCGGTCGGATGGTCACCGAGGCGTCGTCGATCGGGGCGGACGGCATCGTCGGGGTGCGCCTGTCGCAGAGCAACCTCGGCAACAACGCGCACGAGTACACGGCCATCGGCACGGCGGTCCGGGCGCGCTCACAGACCCGCCCGCTCCGCGTGTTCTCCACGCACCTGCCGGGCCAGGACGTCGCCAAGCTGGTGCTGGCGGGCTGGATGCCCACCGACGTCGTGCTCGGCCTGTCGGTCGGGATCCGCCACGACGACTGGAACACCCGCCAGCAGATGACCTGGGGCGCGGGCAACGTCGAGGTCACGGGCTTCACCGAGCTGATCAACGTCACCCGCTCCGACGCCAGGCGCCTCCTGGCCAAGCACGTCCAGTCCACGGGGGCGGACGGGGCGATCGTTTCGTCGATGCGCCTCGTCACTTGGGAGATCGAGCCCGCCGAGGGCCACACCGACCACGTAGCGCAGGCCACGATCATCGGCACGGCCGTTGCGCGGTTCCACCGTTCGACCGCGGCGCCGACCCGGTCCTTGACCTATCTGCCTTTGCGAAGGAGCCCGTCGTGACCGCCGAACCCGCCGCCCAGCTGGGCATCCCCGAGGACGCGATGCGGCGCCTCGCCGAGATGCGTCCCGGCTCGGCCACCAGCCTGTTCACCTCCGACCTCTCGGTCAACGAGTTCCTGCTCGTGCGCGAGGCCGGGTTCCGGCCGCTGGGGCTGGTGCTGGGCTCGAGCATCTACCACGTCGGGTTCCAGATGGGCCGATGGAGCAAGAACCAGGAGCTGACGACGCTCTCCCAGGCGATGTACCACGCCCGCGAGCTCGCGATGACGCGCATGGAGGCCGAGGCCGACCAGCTCGGGGCCGACGGCATCGTCGGGGTGCGCCTGGAGATCGAGTTCAAGGAGTTCGGCTCCGACCTGGCCGAGTTCATCGCCGTCGGCACGGCGGTGAAGTCGGATCATCCGACGCCCGAAGGCGGCTCGTGGCGCAACAACCACAACCAGCCGTTCACCTCCGACCTGTCGGGCCAGGACTTCTGGACGTTGATCCAGGCCGGTTACGCGCCGCTGGGCATGGTGATGGGCACCTGCGTCTACCACATCGCCCACCAGCGGTTCTTCCAGGCGATGGGCAACATCGGGCAGAACGTGGAGCTGCCGCAGTACACGGAGGCGCTCTACGACGCGCGCGAGCTCGCGATGAGCCGCATGCAGGCCGAGGCGGAGGGGCTGCACGCGGAGGGCATCGTCGGGGTGCAACTGCTCAGCCACGGTCACCGGTGGGGCGGCCATACCACGGAGTTCTTCGCGATCGGCACGGCGGTGCGGCCACTGCGTTCCGACCACCACATCCCGACGCCACAGCTCGTCCTCCCGCTGACAGACTGAGCGTCGTGAAAGCCCTCGCCCAGCCCGCAGTGCGTCCGCGATGACGATGGAGCCCATGCCCGAGCCCAGCGGCCTCGGCCCCTCGGGCGACGTCGCGCTCTTGGCCCACATGCTGCGCGCCGACCGCGCCGACGTCGCCTCTTACGCCCGCGTCCTCACCGGCACGCTCGCAGGCGCACTGCCGGAGGGCATGGTGGAGGTCGAGCAGCGACGGGGGCTCGCCGACCGGATGGCCGGACGGGAAGGGCGCGCGGTCGCGCTGGTCGTGCACGGGGTGGACCGCGAGCTAGAGCTGCGCGAGGGTGCGCGTGGGATGGTCGAGGGGCAGGTGCGGCAAGTCGTGCGCGGCGTGGTGATCAGCCGCAAGGCCGTCGGGATCGACGAATGGCTGCAGGCGCTCGCCGAGGACCTGGCCCGCATCGCCGCCCGCGACGCCGCCGCCCGCGCTGCACTGGAACGCTTCCTGGGCGCGTGACGTCGACGGC
>DASWUV010000200.1:0-28939 GCA_036401495.1 Pseudonocardia sp.
GTGCGGCATGCTGGCCGCGTCACCCGACGGCGGCCGTCTCGCCGAGCAGCCGCGCCGACATCTGCAGCAGCGGGATGACAGCCGCCGCGCCCGTGCCGTCGCCGAGGTGGATGCCGAGGTCGACGATCGGGGTGAGCTCCAGTCGGTTCAGCACGACCGCCATCGCGGGCTCGGGCGAGCGCTGCGCGGCCGACCACCACTGGCGCGCTCCCGGCGCGAGATCGTCGGCGAGCAGCGCCGCCGCACCGACGACGAGCCCGTCCAACAACACGGGGGTGCGCCGGATCGCGGCCTGCAGCAGCAGGCCGGTGAGCACGGCGAGGTCGGCGCCCCCCGCGATCCGCAGCAGCGCGAGGGGCTCGCGGGCGTGCGGCTTGGCGCGGCGCAAAGCGTCGCGGACGGCGGCGGCCTTGCGCATCCAGCCCACGTCGTCGATGCCGCTGCCGCGACCGATCACAGCCACCGGCTCCGTGCCGGTGAACGCCGCGACGATCGTCGAGGCGGGCGTGGTCGCACCGACCCCGATTGACGCGGGGATCAGCAGGTCGGCGCCCGAGTCGATCTCCTCGTCGGCCAGCGCCCGCCCGGCCTGGACGCCGCGCGTCGCCTCCTCCGCGGTGAGCGCGTCCTCGCGGTCGATGCGGCCGCTGCTCTCGCGGATGTGGAAGCGGTCGTCCGACGGCGCGTCGATGGCCACGTCGACCATGCGCAGCGACGACTCCGACACCGGCGCGAGCGTCGCCACCGGAGCGGTGTGCTCGCGGACGGCGTCCACTTGCGCGCGCGTGGCCCCCGGCGGGTCCGCGGAGACACCGGCGGCGGCGATGCCGTGGTCGGCCGCGACGATGACGATGCGCGGCTGCGCGGGCGGCCGCGGCGGGCAGTGGCCCTGCGCAGCGGCGAGCCACACGCCGAGCTCGGCGAGCTTGCCGAGGGCACCGGGCGGCACGGGAAGGGCGGCATGGCGCGCGACGGCGGCGCGGCGGGCCTCCGCGTCCGGCGCGGGCACCTCAGGGAGATCCACGGGACCATCCTGCCCGACCCGGCGGTAGGCCCGTCGCACCGCACGCGTTGGACGCCGCCCGCTCGCCCTGTCCGGGCCTGCGGTCAGCTTCGGCGGGCGGAGGTGACGCGGCTCGCGGCGGGTAAGGCGGGGCAGCGGGCACACACCGCCGGCGGCTCGCACACACCGCCGGCGGCTCGCACACACCGTCCGCAATGTGTGCCGGCCACACACGATGTGTGTGCGCCCGGGTCCGCGGCGTGCAGGCCTACTTGAGGCGCAGGGGCAGACCCGCGACGAGCAGCACGACCTCGTCGCAGACCTGCGCGAGTGCGGCGTTGAGGGCGCCGAGCTCGTCGCGGAAGAGGCGGCCCGCCCTGGTCGGGGGGACGATCCCGAGCCCGACCTCCGCCGACACCAGCACGACCGTGCCCGGCGCCCGGCGCACGGCCGCGACCAGCTCGTCAAGCCGAGGAGAGATGTCGACGGGCCGCTCCCACGCCTCCGCGTCGTCCAGCACACCGGTGAGCCAGGTAGCGAGGTCGTCGACGAGCAGCGGGCCACCCCCGCTCTCGACGAGGGTGGCGATCGCCGAGGTCTCGAACGTGATCCACGCGTCGGGCCGCCGCGCGCGGTGGGCGTCGATCCGGGCGCTCCACTCGTCGTCGTCGGGGTGGCGGCGCGCCGTGGCGACGTAGCGGACGGGCTCGGTGGCAGGCAGGAGGTCTTCCGCGTAGCGGGACTTGCCCGAGCGGGTGCCGCCGAGGACGAGCGTGCGCGTCACGGTGAACCCCTCCCAAGGTGAGTCGTGCATCTCAGCACGACGAGTTCGGCATTCCAACGCGGTGCCGAGCACGACTCGCCGTGCCGAGATACCCGACTCGCCGTATCCAGGTGCACGACTCACCATGCCCAGGTGCACGACTCGCCGTGCCCAGGTGCACGACTCGCGGTGTCCAGGTGCACGACTCACCCTGCGCAGGTGCACGACTTACCGTGCCGAGATACCCGACTCACCGTGCCCAGGTGCACGACTCACCCTGCGCAGGTGCACGACTCGCCGTGCCCAGACGCCCGACTCGCCGTGCCCGGGTGCACGACTCGCCGTGTCCAGGTGCACGACTCACCGGCTGGCCTTCAGGGGGTGGCGCCGCGCGACACGCGCGGCTTGGGCACCCGGAACTTGCGGATCTGGCTGGCCCTGGTGAAGGCGTACCAGCCCGTGCTCAGCGCGTTGATGTTCTCGTTCGGGAACTTCGCCCGCGCCTTGCGGGTGGTCGAGAGGCCGAGGAACACGCCTTCGAGGACCATCGTGAGCAGGACGATCATGCTGAACAGGCTCAGGTACTGCTGCGCGGCCGGGAAGGGCAGCACGACCGAGATCAAGACGAGCACGGCGAGCGGCATGAACAGGCCCATGATGTGCGGCCGGGAATCCACGACGTCGCGGATGTAGGCCTTGACCGGGCCCCGGTCGCGGGCCATGAGGTAGCGGTCGTCACCCGCGGCCATCCCCGCGCGCCGCGCGACGGACGCCGCCCGCTGATCCTCGCGGCTGGGTCGGTTCTCCCGCGCGATCCGGGACGCCTCGCGCTGGGTGCGCGGCGGGGTGGGCGCGGGGCCGCGCCGCTTGGCCTCCGCGTCGCGGCGCTTCGGGGTGGGGCGGCCCTTGCCCCCGACCCGGACCGTCTCGGGGGTGCCCTGCGCATGCGCCGGCTCGGGCTCGTCAGAACGGCGCAGGAACCTCACGCACCGCAGCTTACGGGCGGCAACGCCGAGAATGCGCGCGCGGTCGCCGATCGACACCACAGTTATGCACAGTCCGACCCGGGACGACCTGCCGTCGTAGTCTGCCGCCATGCGGGTCGTTGTCGTCCTCGACCGGATCGGTGCCCCACTCGGGGCCGCTGAGGCCGGACAGGCGATCACGACGGGTTGGCACGCCGCCGCTCCCGGCGCTGAGGTAACCCTGGTCACCGCGGCGCTGCCTGCTCCCGACTCTCCCGACGGTCGTCTCGGCGCGGCACTGGACGGCGCCGGGCTCGCGATCATCTGCACGGCCGAGTTCGACTGGCAGTCTCTGCGCAGCTCCGTGGTCACCGCCGTCGCGGACGCGGCCGTCGAACGGGGTGTGCCGTGCGTGGTCATCGCGGAGCGGGTCAGCGTGGGAAGGCGGGAGGCGTCGGCCATCGGCGTGGACGCCGCCTACGCCGTGATCGACGGCTCGACGACGGCTGCCCGCCCATCCGCCGACCCACCGACCCACGTCGGGCAAGCCGGGGACGCCGCCGTGCTCTCCGCGCTGGCCGAACGTGTCGCGCGTCGCTGGAGTCGTTGACCCGCGGAGGCGCGAGGTAGGCTGGAATCAGAAACGCCGAGTACGTGTTGGGAGAGCCATGACCGTCCAGAACACCGCCCCGGCCGCCGTCGAGACGCCTGCCGCCGAGGTACACAACGTCGAGGTCACGGACGCCGCAGCGCTGAAGGCGCGAGCCCTGCTGGAGCAGGAGGGCCGCGACGACATGCACCTGCGCATCGAGGTCAAGCCCGGCGGCTGCGCAGGCCTGAAGTACAGCCTGTACTTCGACCACGAGAGCCGCGACGGCGACCTGTTCCGTGAGTACCACGGTCTGAAGCTCGGCGTCGACCGCTTCAGCGCTCCCTATCTGGACGGCGCGGTCATCGACTTCGTCGACACGATCCAGAAGCAGGGCTTCACGATCGACAACCCCAACGCGGGTGGATCGTGTGCCTGTGGCGACAGCTTCAACTGAGCTTCGCACCGTCCAACGCACGTCAGAGCCCCGGTCACCGGCCGTGACCGGGGCTCGGCCGTGCTTTGACCGGTAAGGTCGCGCGACGTGCCCATAGCCGTCACCGGATCCATCGCCACCGACCACCTCATGCACTTTCCTGGGCGGTTCGCCGACCAGCTGATGGTCGATCAGCTCGACCGGATCTCGTTGAGCTTCCTCGTCGACGATCTGGTCATCCGCCGCGGCGGCTCGGGCGCCAACATCGCCTTCGGGCTGGGCGTGCTGGGGCAGTCGCCGCTGCTCGTGGGCGCCGTCGGCGGTGATTTCGCCGAGTACCAGACGTGGCTGGAGGCGCACGGCGTCGACTGCTCGGCCATCCGGGTCTTCGCTGATCTGCACACCGCGCGGTTCGTCTGCACGACCGACGACGACATGCGCCAGATCGGCTCCTTCTACACCGGCGCGATGGCGCGTTCCGGCGAGATCGCCCTGACCCCGCTGCGGGAGCGCCTCGACCTCGCACTGATCGGGGCCAGCGACCCTGCGGGGATGCTGGCGATCACCCAGGAGTGCCGGGAGCTGGGGCTGCCGTTCGCGGCGGACGTGTCGCAGCAGGTCACGCGCATGGAGGGGCCGGAGATCCGGCAGCTCGTCGAGGGCGCTCGCTACCTGATGACCAACGACTACGAGTTCGACCTCCTGCTGCGCAAGACCGGCTGGACGGAGGCCGACGTCGCGCAGCGGGTCGAGGTGCGGATCACGACACTCGGGGAGCACGGCGTGCAGATCGTGAGCCGGGACGCGGGCGCGCTCAAGGTCGGCGTGGTCCCCGAGACCGGGAAGGTCGACCCGACCGGGGTCGGGGACGCGTTCCGGGCAGGCTTCCTCGCCGCCACCGGCAGTGGCCTGACCCTCGAGCGCGCCGCGCAGCTGGGGTGCCTGACCGCCGTCCAGGTGCTGGAGACCGAGGGCGGTCAGGAGTGGGTCTGGGACCGCACCCGCGGCGTGGAGCGCCTGCGCGACGCCTACGGGCCCGAGGCGGCGACCGAGATCGCCGCGGTGCTGCCCGGCTGAGCGGCGGAGCCGTCACGCCGCCGCTCCGGTCTCGAGCGCGCCCCGCAGCCCGCGCAGGGCGTGGAACACCCGGCTCTTGACCGTGCCGACGGGCACGCCGAGCTCCGCGGCGACGTCGGCGTAGCTGCGGTCGGCCAGCACGGCGCGCAGCACGACGGCGCGGTGGTCGGGGCTCACCTGCACCAACGCCTGCACGAGCACGTGCCGCAGCACGACGCCGTCCGGTCCCGGCCCGGCGTCGACCCGCTCGACGCCGGGCGGCTGCTCCCGCGCCTGCTGCGGCCGGACGGCGCGGGCGCGCTCGTGGTCGATGGCGACGTTGCGCGTGATCGTCGTCAGCCAGGCGGCCTGCGGTGGCCCCGACAGATCGAACGACGAGCACTTGGACCACGCCCGCAGGAAGGCGTCCTGCACGACGTCCTCGGCGTGCTGGCGGTCGCGGACGATGGCCATCGCCTTGGCCAGCAGCCGGGGTCGATGCTGGGCGTAGGCGGAAGCGAAACCGGACTCCGTGCAGAGCCCGGCGCACGGGCGAGGGCAGGGTGTGTTGGTCATGCCGCTCACGCTGCGCTTGCTCCGCCGGTTTCCCGATGCCCTCCTACCGGGTCGAACCAGTAGAAATACGCACTCCGGGCAGTCCTGACAAGACATGGGCGACGACCGGTGTCCTGCGCCCCTTGACGGCCAGCTCACCCAGGGGTTCGCACATCGCCCCCGGGGGCAGCAGGACCTTTGTGGACTCGCCGATCACAATGTGGCCGGGGTGCGCCGAGGTCTCCAGCCGGGCGGCGACGTTGACCGCGTCGCCCATCGCGTTGAAGTTGCGCAGCTCGGTACTGCCGATGTTGCCGACGAGCGCGGGGCCCGTGTTGATGCCGACCCGGAACCGCGGCCACCCCCGCTCGGCGACCGCCTCGATCCGCGCCTGCATGCGCAGCGCCGCCCTGGCCGCCCGCACCGCGTGGTCGGGCTGGCGGACGGGTGCGTTGAACAGGGCCATGAGGGCGTCGCCGACGAACTGCACGACCGTCCCGCCCTCGGCGAGGATCTCGGCCGTCGCCACCTCGAAGTAGCGGTTGAGCATGGCGACGATCTGCTCCGGCGTCGACACCTCGGAGAAGGTGGTGAAGCCCCGCAGGTCGGCGAACATGGCCGTGACCTCGACGACAGCGCCGCCGAGCGCGGCCTGGCGGGGGTCGGCGATCAACGCGGTGGCGACGTCAGGGGACATGTACTGCCGGAAGAGCCCGTCGAGCTGCCGGTAGAGCCGCGCGTTCTCCAGCCCCATCGACAGCTGGGCCGCGAGCGACGCGATGAGCGCCCTGTCGCGGTCGCTGAACCCGCCGCGGCGGTGCGCGACGAGCAACCCCGCCGGCCGGTCCTTCACGGTCAGCGCGCACGCCACCAGCTCGGGACCGACGTCGAAGGGGGCCCGTCGCCCCAAGGTCTGCTCCAGATGCACAGGCACCGGCATGCGGGCGTCCGAGGCCAGCTCCGGCGGGAAGACGAGACGGCCCGCGTCGAGCAGCCCCACGCGCGCCGCGTCGCACCCGAAGCCCGCCACGACCCTGCCGACGGCCCTGGCGAGGAGGTCGCGCTCACCGAGCAGCACCCGCGACTCGTGGCCGATGGCGACGAGCACGTCGAGCCGCTCGATCTGTTCCCGTTCGGCCCGCAGCGCGGCCGCGGCCCGGCCCAGCACCGCCGTCTGGCCCTCGCTGAGCCCGAAGCGCACCGCCAGGCCCGACGTGATCAACGACATCTCCGCGGGCGAGAGCTCGCCTGCCTCCTGCCGGGCGACGGCCGCGACCAGCTGCTCCAGCGCCGACCCGTACTCCGCGCGCACCGCCGCGACCGTCGCCTCCGTGCCGACCGCGTCGAAGAGGCCGCTCGTCGCGCCTTCCCGGTGATAGGTCACGTAGGCGCAGTAGCCGACGTAGCCGAACGCGATCACCATCAGGACGTGCCAGAGCCACCACGTCAGGTGCCAGTTCGCGCCCGACGCCACCGCGAACATCGCTTCGGCCAGCAACACGTCCGCCGTCAGCATCGACAGCAGGACGACCGAGCGACGACGGCGGTAGAGCACGAAGCAGCGCAGCGCCGCGAGCAGGTAGAGCGGCACGGCGAGCGCCACGAGGACGAGGACCGCCACGCTGTCCCGGGTGCCGAGGCCCGGATCGGCGAGCGGGGGCAGGCCGGTCAGCGACAGCAGTCCCCACAGCGCGGCCAGGCCGAAGAGGCCCCACCGCAGCGTCGGGGCGGCACGCAGCACCCGCGCGGCACCCGGGCCGTCCAGATCCAGCGCGGCCACGGCACCGAACAAGGAGGAGAGCGCGAGGCCTGCGGGGGTCGCGAGGCCGAAGCCGCCGTTGGCGCGGTCCAGCAGCACACCCGGGGTGGCCAGGGCGTGCAGCCCGAAGAACAGCGCGGCGGCGAGGAAGCCGAGGCCGACGAGCAGGAGCCGGGCGTCGGCGTGGCGGCGCGCCGCCCGGTCCACCGCCAGCGCCAGCCACGCGCTGAGCGCCGCCGCCGCGAACACGAGCCAGAAGTGGCTCGGGTGGTGCTCCCAGACGATGTCCGCGGGGGGCACCGCGAGCAGCAGCCACAGCCCCGCGATCGGCAGGCCGAGGTGCAACAGCCAGATCGCAAGGCGGGCCCGGCTGCCGCCACGGCGGGGCGTCGGCTGGGCGACGGGCCGCACCGACGCGGTCACAACGTGCTCTGACCAGCGCGGCGGCGGAGCCCGTCGAGGTCGGTCACGGTCATCGTCCGGCGGCCGGTGGTGAGCTGGCCGTGTTCGCGCAGGGTGCGCAGGGCCTTCGCCACCGCCTCCCGCGACGCCCCGACCCAGCCCGCGAGCTCGTCCTGGGAGAGCGCGACGGTGATGCGCGTGCCGTTCGCGTCCTGCTCGCCGAAGCGCTCGGCCAGCTCGACGATCCGCTGCGCCACCCTCGCGGGCGTGTCGTAGGCGGCGAACTCGGCCCGTTTGCGGTCGGCGTCGCGCAGCCTCCCGACCACGAGCTGCAGCAACGCGACCGCGCTGGCGGCGTGGGTGGCGAGGAACCCGCGGAACACCTCGGCGGACACGACGTGCGCAACGACCGGCTCGAGCGCGGCGACGGATGCCGAGTGCGGTTGGCCGTCCACCGCCGAGAACTCACCGAGAAGAGCGCCCGGACCGCGCACCGCGAGCACCACTTCCTCGCCCTCTTCGGTCAGCGAGAACACTTTGACGCGGCCGGTGGCGATGACGACGACCGTCGAGGACTGTTGGCCTTCGAGGAAGAGCGACGCGCCCGCGGGCCAGCGCCGGGTGCGGGCGCGGGCGATCAGTTCGGTGCGGTCGCCATGGCTCAGTAGCGCCATGAACTCGCCCGCTGTGAACCCGCCCGCTGTGAACCCGCCGCTGCCGGTCATGCCCCATCCCGAAGTCGAGCGAAGCCTAGGGGCGGTATGGGCATTTTGCTACGCCCCTGCTCGCCACCCCACGACCGACCGCAGGGACGCAGGGCAGGCGGGCACCGACACGGCGCTCGAGCTGAGCCGTGCGGCCGTCACAGCCGCACGGGGTAGGCGGGTTCGGGGATCTCGGGCCTGATCCGCCGCTCCACGAAGATCCCGTGCCAGAGCAGGAACACCAGCAGCGTCCAGATGCGCCTGCTGTGGTCGACGGGGCCGTCGCGGTGGGCGTCGAGCATCCGGTTGACGGCGGCCAGGTCGACGAGGTGGTCGGCCTGGCTGTCGCGGACGATCTCGCGTGCCCAGTCCTGCATCTCGTCGCGCAACCAGTGTCGGATGGGCACCGGGAAGCCCAGCTTCCTCCGGTGCAGCACGTGCGGGGGGACGATGCCCGCGAGGGCCTTGCGCAGCGCGAGCTTCGTCGTCGACTCGCCCAGCTTCTCCGCGAGCGGCAGGACGGAGGCGACCGCGAAAACCTCGGGGTCGAGGAACGGCACCCGCAGCTCCAGCGAGTTCGCCATGGTCATCTTGTCGGCCTTGACGAGGATGTCGCCGCGCAGCCACGTGAACAGGTCGACGTGCTGCATGCGCGAGACCGGGTCCCACGCCGCCGAGTCCGCGTAGTACGGCGCGGTGACGTCGGTGTAGGAGCGCCGCGGGTCGTAGGACCGCAGGATGCCCGCGAGCTCGCCGTCGCGGAAGATGCGGGCGTTGCCGTAGTAGCGCTTCTCCAGCGGGATCGAGCCGCGCCGCAGCAGGTCCTTTCCGCGCATGCCTTCCGGGAGTCGGGTCGAGGCCCGGCCCAGCAGCCCGCGCAAGGACCCCGGCACCTTCTCGAACGGCGCGAGTGACAGCGGTTCGCGGTAGATCGTGTAGCCGCCGAACAGCTCGTCGGCGCCTTCTCCCGACAGCACGACCTTGACGTGCCTGCGCGCCTCCCGCGCGATGAACCACAGCGGGACGAGCGCGGGATCGGCCACCGGGTCGTCCAGGTACCAGATGATGAGCGGCAGTGCGTCCATCATCTCGTCGGGCTTGACCGTCCGGATGACGTGGCGGACGCCGATCGCCGCGGCCGACTCGGCCGCGACGTCCACCTCCGAGTAGCCCTCCCGGTCGAACCCGGTCGTGAAGGTGATCAGATCGGGGTTGTGGTCCTTCGCGAGCGCGGCGATGGCCGTCGAGTCGATGCCGCCGGAGAGGAACGCGCCGACGGTGACGTCGGCACGCATGTGTTTGGCCACGGAGTCGCGCAGGACGTCGGCGATCCTGCTGTGGACGGCCGCGCCGCCCGGACCCGCGCTGAAGACGGGGGTGAAGTAGCGCTCGGCCTCGGGCTCGCCGCCGGGCCGGATCGTCATGTGCGTCCCGGACTCGACGCGCCGGATCGCGCGGTGCAGCGTCGCGGGCTCCGGCACGTACTGCAGCAGCAGGTAGTGCTGCAGCGCCGCGGGGTCGAGGTCGCCGTCGACGGCGCCGAGGCCCAGCGTGGGCGCGAGCTCGAGAAGACACTTCTTCTCGCTCGCGAACGCCGTGCCGGACGGCCCGGCTGCGACGAACAGCGGCTTGATCCCGAAGGGGTCGCGGGCCACGAACAGCACCCGCTCGCGGGCGTCCCAGATCGCGAAGGCGAACATGCCGCGCAGCCGCGACACCGCGGCGGGGCCCCAGTGGTGGTAGGCCGCGACGACCGCCTCGGTGTCGCCCTCGGTGGCGAACCTCGCCCCGGCGGCGGCCAGCTCCGCCCGCAGTTCGACGTAGTTGTAGATCTCACCGTTGAAGACGATCGTGTAACGATCCTCCTGCCCGGGCGCGGGACCCCAGTGCAGCGGCTGGTGGGACCGCTCGACGTCGATGATCGACAGGCGGTTGAAGCCGAAGACGACGTCGGCGTCGTTCCAGGTCCCGCTCTCGTCGGGGCCGCGGTGTCGGGCGCAGCGCAGCGCGTGGCCGACGGCCGCCGTGCGCGCAGGCGCGTCGCCTGCGGAGGTGAGCAGTCCCAGCAGTCCGCACATGGCCGTTGAGTATGCCGTCGCGCCGGGACGCACCTTTTCGCGGCGCACCCGACAGGCCAATCCCGGGTTGTCTCCGTTAGGCTCTACGCAAGGTCGAAAGTCGGGCCGTGAGCGCATTTGCGCGCGAACCGTTCGACGTGGTCGAGGTGGGCTGACGGGGTGGGAGGCGGCGGGCAAGTGAACCGAGCGCAGCGCGGGACGGACCGCCGTGGTCCTCGGGGGCGCGTGGTCGGACTGGTCGCTCTCGCGGCGCTGTTCGTGCCGCTCACCGCGGGCTGCTCCGTCCAGGACGCCATCCGGTTCGGCTGGCCCATCGGGGTCACGGAGCAGGCGCAGCAGATGCGCACCCTGTGGACGTGGGCGGCCATCGCGGCACTGGTGGTCGGCGCGATCACGTGGGGCGCGATGTTCTGGGCGATGATCTTCCATCGCAAGCGCAAGGGCACCGATCCCGGCGTCGTCCCCCGCCAGACCCAGTACAACCTGCCCGTCGAGCTCCTGTTCACGGTCATCCCCGCCCTGATCGTGGCGGTGCTGTTCGGCTTCACCGTGAGCGTGCAGAACTTCGTCATGAACGACCCGCCCAACCCCGACCTGAAGGTCGACGTCACCGCGTTCCAGTGGCAGTGGCGGTTCGCCTACCCCGACCACCAGGGCGCGGCGGGGCAGCCGATCAGCACGCTGGGCACGAGCGACACGATCCCGCTGCTCGTGCTGCCGGTCGGCGAGACGATCCAGTTCACCCAGCACTCGAACGACGTGATCCACAGCTTCTTCGTCCCCGAGTTCCTGTTCAAGCGCGACGTGTTCCCGGATCCGAAGGCGAACAACCAGGACAACGTCTGGACGATCACCAACATCGACCGCGAAGGCGCGTTCGTCGGCCGCTGCGCCGAACTGTGCGGCAGCTACCACGCGCAGATGCAGTTCGAGGTCAGGGCGATCTCGAAGGCCAACTTCGACAAGTGGCTGACCCTGCGGGCGCAGACGAACCCGGCCACCGGAGCCCCGTACACGGCGGGGGAGGCGCTGGCCGCGCTCAACTGCGGCCAGGTGTGCTCGCCGCAGGCGTACACCACCTACCCGTTCTCCACCGACCGCACGCAGCGGTCACAGTCCGAGCCGATCGCGGCAGCAGGGAACTGAGCAGCCATGCACGTCGAAGCCCGGCTTTTCGAGTACCTCACCGCGTTCTTCTTCGTCGCGGCGATCGCCTACACGGTCTTGTCCCACGAACCTGCGGGCAGTGCCGCGCTGTTCCTGACCGGTGGCCTCGGGCTGATCGTCAGCACGTACTTCCGGTTCGTCGCGCGACGGCTGGAGGACCGTCCCGAGGACGACCCCGACGCCGAAGTGTCTGACGGCGCGGGCGACGTCGGCTTCTTCTCGCCGGGGAGCTACTGGCCGATCACGCTGGCCGCATCGGCCGCGCTCGTCGGCATCTCGCTGGCGTTCTTCTTCATCTGGGCGCTCGTCATCTCGGGCGTGCTGCTGCTCATCTCGATCGGCGGCCTGGTCTTCGAGTACCACCTGCGCCCTTCGGACCACTGAGGTCCGCGACATCAGATAGTGACACGGCCTGGGCCAACCGGGTCTGCCTTCCGCTTTACCCATCACTTAGGGTGGCGGCGAGACAACGGCGGTGTCAGGGGGAGGCCTCGTGGTCGAGGTACGGAAGTCGGACCAGGTCGGGCCCACGGGCGGCGCGACACGCATCGAGGGCAACGGCATCAACGTCATCGACGACGCCGAGCGCAAGGGCACTCCGGTCCAGCTGTTCTGGCCGTGGTTCGCGGCCAACGTCTCGGTGCTCGGCATCTCCTACGGTGCCTTCACCCTGGGCTTTTCGATCGCGTTCGGGCAGGCCGTCGTCGCCGGGCTGATCGGGATCGTGTTCTCGTTCCTGCTGTGCGGCTTCATAGCGGTGGCGGGCAAGCGCGGCTCCGCTCCGACGATGGTCCTGTCCCGCGCCGCCTTCGGGGTGCGGGGCAACAAGCTGCCGACCGCGATCTCCTGGCTGCTCACCGTCGGGTGGGAGACCGCGCTCGTCATCCTCGCGACGCTGGCGACCGCCACGGTGTTCGACCGGCTCGGGCTGGGCGGCGGCGCGGGCACGAAGATCATCGCACTGCTGGTGGTGGCGGCGCTGGTCGTCGGGGCCGGCGTGCTCGGCTTCGACGTGATCATGCGGCTGCAGACGGCCATCACGATCATCACGGCGGTGCTCACCGTCGTCTACGTGGTGCTGGCCGCCGACCAGATCAACTGGGGCACCGTGTCCGCGCTGCCCGCGGGCTCGGTGGAGCAGGTGATCGGCGCGCTGGTGTTCCTCATGACGGGCTTCGGCCTGGGCTGGGTGAACGCGGCCGCCGACTACTCGCGCTACCTGCCGCGCAACTCCTCCTCGCGCGGCGTCGTCGTGTGGACGACGGTCGGCTCGTCGCTGGCGCCGATCGTGTTGCTGGTGTTCGGGCTGTTGCTCGCGGGCTCGTCGCAGGACCTGTCCACCAAGATCGCCGCTGACCCGATCGGCGCCCTCACCGGCACCCTGCCCACCTGGTTCCTCGTGCCGTTCGCGCTGGTCGCGGTGCTGGGCCTGGTGGGCGGCGCGGTGCTGGACATCTACTCGTCGGGGCTGGCGTTGCTGACGTTGGGCCTGCGCATCCCGCGCTGGTCGGCCGCGCTCGTCGACGGGGCGATCATGGTGATCGGCACGATCTGGGTCGTGTTCTTCGCCGACGACTTCCTCGGCCCGTTCCAGGGCTTCCTCTACACGCTCGGCGTTCCGGTTGCGGCGTGGGCGGGCATCATGCTGGCCGACATCGCCATGCGCCACCGCGACTACGCCGAGGCGGACCTGTACGACCCGCGCGGCCGCTACGGCGACGTGCGCTGGACGGCCGTGGCACTGCTGGTCGTCGGCACCGTGCTGGGCTGGGGGCTGGTGACGAACACGACCACCGACATCCTGACCTGGCAGGGCTACCTGCTCGGACCGGTCGGCCTCGGCGGCCGGGACGGCGCATGGGCCTACGCCAACCTCGGGGTCCTGGTCGCGCTGGCGGTCGGGTTCGTCGGCACCCTCATCCTCGACCGGTCGCGGGTGCGGGCGCAGGAGGCGTGACAGTGGACGGCCACCTGGTCGTCGTCGACATGCAGCGCGTCTTCGCCGCGGCCGACAGCCCGTGGGCGACGCCGGGGTTCGCGGCGATCCTGCCGACCGTCGGCGACCTGGCGAAGGCATTCGGTGACGACGTGACGTTCACCCGGTTCCTCGCGCCACCGACGCCGCAGGGCGCCTGGCGCGCGTACTACGACCAGTGGCCGTTCGCGCGGCAGCCCGCCGACGCCCCGTTGTGGGACGTCGTGCCCGAGCTCGCGCCGACCGGTCCCACGGTGGACGCCACGACGTTCTCCAAATGGGGCGCGGCGCTGGCGGCACGGGTGGCCGACTCGACGATGGTGCTGTGCGGCGTGTCGACGGACTGCTGCGTGCTGTCGACGGCGGTCGCCGCGGCCGACGCCGGGGTGGCCGTGCGGGTCGTCGCCGACGCGTGCGCGGGGGTGTCGGCGCAGAGCCACCGTGCCGCACTGGACGTGCTCGCCCTGTATGCGCCGCTGGTGGAGGTCGTGAGCCGCGCGGACCTGCCGTGACGCTCGCAAGGGCCCGCGGAGCGCTACACGGGCTCGCGGTCGGTGACGCGCTGGGCATGCCGACCCAGTCGACGTCGCGGGCGCAGATCGTGGCGCGCTACGGCCTGCTCGTGGACCGGTTCCACCCGGGGCCGTCCGACCAACCGCTCGCCGCGGGGATGCCCGCAGGCAGCGTCACCGACGACACGGAGCAGGCCGTGCTGCTCGGGCGCCTGCTCGTCGAGTCCCGCGGCCGGGTCGATCCCGTCGAGCTGGGACGGCGGCTCGCGGCATGGGAGGCGTCGATGCGCGAGCGCGGGTCGCTGGATCTGCTCGGGCCCTCCACCCGCCGTGCCGTGGCCGCCCTCGCCGCGGGTGCCACTGCGGCCGAGGCGGGTCGGGACGGGACGACGAACGGGGCGGCGATGCGGATCGCGCCGGTGGGGATCGCCGTACCGGCCGGGGATCTGCTCGTCGACAGGGTGGTCGAGGCGTCCTTCGCGACCCACGGCACCGGCGTGGCGCTGGCCGGGGCGGCGGCCGTCGCCGCTGCGGTCAGCGCCGGGATCGAAGGGGCGCACGTCGTGGACACGTTCGCGGTGGCCGCCGACGCCGCCGCGGCCGCCGTCGGGCGGGGCCGGTGGGTCGCGGCGGCCGACGTGGCCGAGCGGATCCGGTGGGCGACGACGCTCGTCCGCGACCGGCGCGAAGCGCTCGAGGTGATCTCTGCCCTCGTCGGCACCAGCCTCGCGACGCAGGAGTCGGTGCCTGCCGCGTTCGCGGTGCTCGCCGTCGCGGGCGACGACCCGTGGCTCGCGTGCAGGCTCGGCGCGTCCGTCGGCGGGGACTGCGACACGATCGCCGCCATGGCGGGCGCGGTCGCGGGCGCGTGCTGCGGCGTGGACGCGCTGCCGGTGCGCGCCCGCGTCGGGCACCTCGACCTGGACGGCCTGGCCGAAGGACTGCTGGCGTTGCGGCACGCACAGCCCGACCCGGTCGTGGCCGGTTGACGGGGCGGCTGATCAGCGTCGGCAGCGTCGTCGTCGACGTGCTGGGGGCGGTGCCCGAGCTGCCAGGGCGCGGTGCCGACGTGTGGGCGTCGCGGACAGCACTGAACGCGGGCGGCGGCTTCAACGCGATGGCCGCGGCCGCGCGCCAGGGCGTGCCGGTGCTGTACGCGGGCGCGCACGGCACCGGGCCCCTCGGCGACCTGGCTCGCGCGGCGCTGCGCGCCGAAGGGATCGCTGTCCGGCTGGCTCCGCGCGCCGACCTCGACACCGGCCTGGTGATCGTGCTCGTCGACGACGGCGGTGAGCGCACGTTCGTCAGCGGGCGCGGCGCGGAGACCACCCTCGGCCCGGCCGACGTCGACGACCTGCGCCCCGAACCCGGTGACATCGTGCTGGTGTCGGGGTACGGCCTTGACGACCCGCTCGCCGACTGGGTGTCGGCGCTGCCCGCCTCCGTCGTGGTGGCGCTGGACCCCGGGCCGCTCGCCCGGCCCGGGCCGCTCGCCAGGGTCCGCCCGCGCGTGGACTGGGTGAGCGCCGACGCCGCCGAAGCTGAGAGGCTGACCGGGTCGATCGATCCGGTCGCCGCGGCCGCCGCGCTCGTCGGCCGTGCGGGTGCCGTGGTGCGGACCGGCGCCGAGGGCTGCGTGCTGGCGGTCGCGGGCGCCGACCCGCAGCTCGTGCCCGTCGAGGCGGTCGAGGCGGTCGACACGACCGGCGCAGGCGACACGCACGTCGGCGTGTTCCTCGCGGCGCTCCTGCAGGGCAGCACACCCGAGGCGGCCGCCCGCCGCGCGAACACCGCCGCCGCCGACTCGGTCACCCGACCGGGCCCCGCCACGGCCCCTCGTGCGCAGCGTCCGGGCGCACCCTGCTGAGCTCCGGCAGGCTGGTCTGCGGTCCCTGATCCCCGCTCAGTCGATCTCTTCTGCGCGGACCTCCGTGCCGTCCTGGTCGCGGTACGAGGCGTGGAGGTGGTCACCGTCGAGGTCGAGCACCGTGAACCCGAAGCGCGCCCACCGCTTGCCGTCGCGCTCGACGGCGGCGCGGTACTCCCACTCACCGGGCGGCGGGATGGGCGCGTTCGGATCGTGGGCGATCATCGGGACCCCGCCGTTGCCGATACATCGGGGAAACGCCACTCCGCCGGACGCGCGGAACGTCATGCACCGGTGTTCGTGGCCCCACCACCACGCCCTGACCACACCGGTACCGAGCACCGGCCCCAGCTTGCGGCCCAGCTCCGGGCCCATGTCCTCCTGGTCGTAGGCGGTGACGTACTGGTGGTGGCTGAGCAGGGCGATCTTGGCCCGCGGGAACGCCGCCACCGATCGCACGTACGCGGCCTGCGGATCCGCCAACACGCCGACGTTGCCGCGGGACAGGACGTCCGGGTCCCACGCCGTGTCCAGGCCGATGAAGTCCCACTTCGGGGACGTCAGGTGGAACCAGCTGGTCGGGCCGTCGGCCGCGCGCTGCCGGACGAACCGGGGGTCGCCGAGCAGCGTGCCGAAGAAGCCGAACCCGCCGCTGTACATGTCGTGGTTGCCGTTCAACGACCACGACGTGACGCCCGCGTTCTGCTGTGCGGCCGTGACGGGCCAGTAGGCCAGCACGTGCCGCTGGTACTCCGAGGGCAGCCCCGAGTAGTAGACGTCGCCGAGGTGGACCACGTGGACGTCCCGGCCCTGCGCGAGGCCCTCGGCGACCGCGTCCCCCATGGCGGCGGCGACGGCCTGGGCCTCCTGCAGCCCGGTGCCCCAGTCGCTGACCAGCACGAGGCGGGCGCTGTCGCTGATCGCGTAGGTGGCGGGCCGCGGGTTGAACGGATGGTTGCCCGCCGCGAGATGGCCGACCATCGACTCGCCGACCTTGATCACCCAGTTCGGGTCGTCCGGGGTGAACCGGCCGGGATGCAGCAGGGCGTCCACGGCGTTGACGATCCGCTGCAGCAGCCGGGCGAAGGCCGAGCGCGGAGGTGCGTCGATCGGTTGGCCCGCGGCCTGCTCCTCGACCGCGCTCTGGATCAGGCTCGTCGCGGGGTCGCGCGACAGGTAGGGAGCCGACGGGTCGACGGACGGGGCGAGGGCGGGCGGCGGCAGGGCCTGGTCGACGGAGTCGGCGGGGGTGGCCGCGGTGAGCCTTCCCTCGTCCACCGTTGCGCGGACCTTTTCGACGTACCGTGCGACGAGGTCCCGGTCGGCGGCCTTCTCGATCATGGATGATCCCTCGGGGTAGATCAGTCGGACGGGGCGGGGGTGGGAGCGCAGGATCAGGCGCGGGCGGCCTTGCCCAGCACGCCCCTCGCGATGATCAGCTGCTGGATCTGGCTGGTGCCTTCGTAGATGCGGAACAGCCGGGCGTCCCGGTAGAACCGCTCGACGGCGACCCCGCGGATGTAGCCCGCGCCCCCGTGGATCTGCACCGCGCGGTCGGCGACCCGGCCCACCATCTCCGACGCGAAGTACTTGGCCGCCGCGGGGCCCGCCACGGTGTCCGTGCCCGCGTCGTAGGCGCGGGCGACGTCGAGCACGAGCGCGCGGCCCGCCCGCTGTTCGGTGACCGAGTCCGCGATCAGGCCCTGGACCAGTTGGAAGGACGCGATGGGCCGACCGCCCTGCTCGCGGGTCTTCGCGAACTCGACGGACTCGTGCACGAGGCGCTCGGCCATCCCGACGCACAAGGCGGCGATGTGCGCGCGCCCGTGGGCGAGGCACCGCGCGGCGGTGCGGAACCCCTGGTCGACGCCCGCCTCGCCGCCGACGACCGCTTCGGCCGGGACGCGCACGTCGTCGAGGTGGACGTCGGCGGTCCAGGCGCCGGACTGGCCCATCTTGTGGTCGCGCGGCCCGACCGAAAGGCCGGGGGTGCCCTTCGGGACGAGGAAGGTCGAGATGCCCTTGTTGCCGACGGCATCGGGGTTGGTCCGCGCGAACACCATGACCACGTCGGCGATGGGGGCGTTGGTGATGTAGCGCTTGGACCCGTTGATCACCCAGTCGGTGCCGTCGCGGCGGGCGGCCGTCTTCAGCCCGGACGGGTCGGAGCCCGCATCCGCCTCCGTCAGCCCGAACGCCGCCGTGACCTCCCCCGACGCCAGCCGGGGCAGCCACTGCGACTGCTGCTCCGGCGTGCCGCCTTTGATCAGCACCTGGCCTGCGATGCCGTTGTTGGTGCCGAAGAGCGAGCGCAGCGCGGGCGTCGTCCAACCCAGCTCGAACGCGAGGTGCGCCTCTTCTTCCAGGGTCAGTCCGAGGCCGCCGAACCGCTCGGGGATCGCGAAGCCGTAGAGGCCCATGTCCTTGCACGCCGCGACGATGGCCTCGGGGACGGCGTCGTCGCTGTCGATCTGCTCCTCGAGCGGCACGACCTCGGACCGGACGAAGTCGCGCACGGAGGACAGGATGGCGGCGAGATCGACGGCGTCCACGATCGGAGGTTAGCGTTGAACCCGTGAACGTTCTCTACACCGCAGCCGCACTATCCACTGGCGACGGCCGAAACGGCCACGTCCGGTCCTCGGACGGATTCGTCGACTTCGACCTCGCCGTACCGAAGGAGATGGGCGGCGCGGGCGGCGCCACCAACCCCGAGGAGCTGTTCGCCGCGGGGTACGCCGCGTGCTTCCACTCGGCGTTGAAAACCGTGGCGAGCCAGCAGAAGCTGAAGATCACCGAGTCCGCCGTGGCGGCCGAGGTGGGCATCGGCCCACGCGACGAGGGCGGCTTCGGCCTCACGGTAGCGCTGCACGTCGAGCTGGGTGGGGTCGACCAGGCGACCGCCGAAGAGCTGGTGGCGGCGGCCCACCAGGTCTGCCCGTACTCGAACGCGACGCGCGGCAACATCGAGGTGGCGCTCGACACGACCGTCGCCTGACCCCCCCGCCGCTCACACACACCGTGCGTAGCTCACACACAGTGCGGGTCGTGTGTGCGGGCCACGCGAGGTGTGTGTGAGCTAGCGGACGCGGGCCAGGATGAAGCCGTCGTACTCCTTGCCGCTCACGGTCTGGATCGCGGTCGCGTCCACCCGTGGCTCGGTCGCGATCGCGTCGGCCAGCCGCCAGGTACCCATGACGGCGGCGTCGGTGCTGCTCGCGTCCATGATCTTGCCGTGGCGCACCACGTTGTCGATGACGATCAGGCCGCCGGAACGGACGAGGCGCACGCACTCGCGGAAGTACTCGGCCCCCGACGCCTTGTCGGCGTCGACGAAAGCGAAGTCGAACGGTCCATCCAGGCCCGCGAGGGTCTCGCGGGCGGGGCCGACGCGGATGTCGACGAGCTTGTCCACCTCGGCCCGCGCCAGGTTCGCCGCCGCGACATCGGCATGGTGCCGGTCGATCTCGCACGTCACCAGCTCGCCGTCGGCGGGCAGCGCACGAGCCAGCCAGATCGTCGAGTAGCCCCCGAGTGTGCCGATCTCCAGGATCCGGCGCGCGTTCGCCGTACGGGCCAGCAGCTGCAGCATCTTGCCCATCGCGGGAGTGACCGCGATCGGCGGAAGCCCGGCGTCGGCGGCGTCGGCCGCGGCCGCGTCGAGCGCGGAATCCGCGGCATTCAGCTTGCCTGCCCAGTAGTCGTCGACGGAGGCCCACAGCGGATCGGTCACGCGCTCAGTGTGCCCCGGCCGCCGCACGGGTACGGGACGCGCCTGCCCGTACGCAGGCCGGACATCAGGAGACCGTGGCGTCCTGCGGCATCCGGCTCGAAGCCGCCCGCAGGAGCACCCCGACCCATGTGCGGAACGGCCGCCACGCCTCGCTGATGCGCCGTAGGTCTTCCGCCGTGGCGGGGCCGGGGAGGTCGTAGAGCCTCCCGACGATCTCCGTCAGGCGCGGCTCGTGCTCGACGGCCACGTCGCAGACCCCGCTTGCCCTGAGCAGGATGAGGCTCGCCGAGAACGGGCCGATGCCCGGAATCTGCCGCAGCCTCGCCGTCGCCTCCTCGGGATCGGCACGCCGGAGCACCTCCGGGTCGAGCAGCCCCGCTTCGGCGGCCGTGGCCACGCCGTGCAGCCGATCCATCTTGACCGGCGGCACCCCGTCGAAGGCTTGGACGGCAAGCAGCTGCGCGGGTGTCGGGAACGCCGCCATCGAGACCCCGGCGACCTCGACGACGCGCCCGTGCGCGGCCGCGAGCCGATCCCGCACTGCCGAGGCCTGCCTGCCGCTCCAGCGCAACGACAGCACACACCACGCGGCGGCCTCGTAGGGCGAATGGAACAGCGGAGGCCGCAGACCCGGCGCCGCGGCCAAGGCGCGTGCGATGACCGGGTCGCGAGCTCCGACGGCCTCGTAGCCGCGCGCGTCGACGTCGAGCGAGAGCATCCGCGCGGTCTGCGCCGCCACCCTCTCGATCGTCGCCCCATCGCCCGCTGCGCCCATGTCCTCTGCGCCCACGACCCGCCCGTGCACCCCGTCCTCGTCCTGGGTGACGGCCACGCCGACCTGGTGCACCAGATCGTCGGCGCAGAAGGCGAGGCGCATCGTGGAGTCGAACACGGCGGCGTCGCGCTGGCCGAAGCCGAACTCGGCGCTCTCGCGGAGGGAGAACGCGCCGCGGGGGTGCAGGGTGAAGGTGCTCGGACCGGTCGCGGACGTCGTCATGGCCGCAGTGTGGCACCGGGCCCCGACAGTTCTGCCAGCCTGCGTCACACCCCGCGCAGGGCCAGCACGAGCTGGTCGCCTGCGCCCTCGACCAGCCGCACCGGGATCGCCCAGTCCTGCTGGTAGCGGTGACACGCGGCGAACACCCCGTCGCCTTCGTCGCAGGCCGCCGCCACGGCGCGCACCGCCAGCACACCCTGCGCGACGTCGCCGAACACCAGCTCCCTGGACAGGCCCGGCGCCGTGCCCGCGCCTGCCGTCAACAGCTCGGGCGGTGCGGCGGCCACGGTGAGCTGGGCCGGGTCGCCGAAGCGGGCGTCGAGGTGCTGACCGGTCGGCGGGACGAACACGACGCGCAGGTCCGTGCGGCCGGGGGCGAGGTCGGTCGCGTCCGTGCCCGCCCGCAGCGACGCAGGCCTCGACAGCGACTGCGACACCGACACCGACACCGACGCAGGCAGCGGCAGCCGGACGAGCCGATGGGCCGCCGACTCGACGACGATGAGGGTGTCGCCGTCCACCAGCAGGTCGCTCGGCTCCATGAGGTCGCTTGCCAGCGTCGAGACCTCGCGCCGCACCGGGTCGTATCGGCGGACCGCGCCGTTGTAGGTGTCGGCCAGCGCCACGGAGCCGTCGGGCAGCACCGCCACGCCGAGCGGATGCTGCAGCAGGGCGAGGTCGGCCGGGCCGTCGCGGTGGCCGAAGTCGAACAGGCCCAGCCCGACGGCGGTGGCGACCAACCCGGACCGCACCTCGCGCAGTGCGGAGGTCTCGGCGTCGGCCACCCAGAGGACGTCGCCGTCGGCGGCCAAGCCCGATGGCTGGGCGAAGAAGGCCTGCTCAGGTAGCCCGTCGCGGAGGCCCTCGTCGCCGCTGCCCGCCAGCACCTGCGCGCTGCCGGTAGCGGTGTCGGGGTCGAGCGACCAGAGCTGGTGGTTGCCCGCCATCGCGACGACCACGCGCCCGGCCCACCAGGCGAGGTCCCACGGCGTCGACAGCTCACGGGCGGTCGCGCCGGGCTCGACGCGGGTCCGCAGCTGCGCGCCGGTGCCTGCCACGGTCGTGACAGCGCCGTCGGCCCACCGGACACGCCGCACGGCGTGGTTCACGGAGTCGGCCACCAGGACGTCCCCGCCGGGCAGCAGGAGGAGCCCCTGCGGCTCGGAGAACCGCGGGGCAGGCCCGTCGACGAACCCGCGGACGCCGGTGCCGATCCGCCGCCGTTCCGTGACGAGGTCGGGTGCCAGCTCCACCAGCTGGTGATGGGCGGTGTCGGACACGAGGAAGGTGCCGCCGGGCAGGGCGATGACCTTGCCGGGGAACCGCAGGGCGGTCGCGGGCTCCGGCGGGGCGACGTACGGGCCGTCGCCGCGGCGGAGCTCGTCGGCGTGGGTGGCCACGAGCTCGTCGACCAGCACCGCGATCTCGTGCGCGTGGCCCTCGCCGGAGAACTGCGCGACGACGTAGCCGCGAGGGTCGATCACGACGAGTGTCGGCCACGCCCGCGCGGCGTAGGCGTCCCACGTGCGCAGCTCGGAGTCGTCGAGCACGGGATGGCCGACCGCGTAGCGCTCGACGGCCGCCTCGACGGCGGCGGGGTCCGCTTCGTGCGCGAACTTGGGGGCGTGCACGCCGAGCGTCACCAGCACGTCGGCGTAACGCTCCTCGAGTCCCCGCAGCTCGTCGATGACGTGCAGGCAGTTGACGCAGGCGAACGTCCAGAAGTCGAGGAGGACGATCTTGCCGCGCAGCTCGGCGAGGGAAAGCGGCCTGCCGCCGGTGTTGAGCCAGCGCCGCCCGCGCAGCTCCGGCGCGCGCACCCGCATCCGTTCCACGCCCTCTCGAACCTGCTGCAGCGCGCGCGTGTTCCGTTGCTCGGCCACGATGGTCGAATGCCGGAACTGCCCGAGGTCGAGAGCGCGCGCAGGGTGCTCACGCACGCACTGGACCGCGAGATCGTGGGAATCGACGACACCGACACCTGGATCTGCCGCCCGCACGCGCCGGGGGAGATCGCTGCGGCGCTGGTGGGCGGCAGGCTGACCGTCGCCCATCGGCAGGGCAAGACGATGTGGTGCGAGACGCTCGGCGGCGACGGCACGCCGGGGCCGCACCTCGGGGTCCACCTGGGCATGGGCGGCCGCGTGATCGTCACCGACGGCGGAGGGCAGCGGGTCGGCGGCGGAGACCCGCGGCCGGACCGCAGCCCGGCCAAGGCCGAGTGGGACCGGTTCACCATGATGTTCGCCGACGGCGGCACGTTCCGGTTGTTCGACAAGCGCAGGCTGGGCCGGGTCCGGCTGGATCCCGACCTCGACCTGCTGGGGCCCGACGCCGAGACCGTCTCGCGCGACGCGTTCCGGACGCGGGTGCGCCGCAGCCGCTCGGCGGTCAAGGCCCGGTTGCTCGACCAGTCGGTGGTCGCGGGCGTCGGCAACCTCCTCGCCGACGAGACGCTGTGGCAGGCCGCGATCTCGCCGTCTGTGCCCGCCGACGAACTGGCCGAGCACACCCTCGACGTCCTCTACGACGCCATGGAGCGGTCGTTGAAGGCCGCGATCGCGAACGGCGGCGTCCACACGGGCGAGGTGATCGAGCATCGCCGTGTGGGCGGCCGCTGTCCGCGGTGCGGGGCCGAGATGGTGCACGGCACGGTGGGCGGGCGGTCGACGTGGTGGTGCTCGGCCGAGCAGGCCTGAGCACCGGCAGTCAGGCCCGGCCGCGCCACATCCGGTAACGCGCCACCAGCGCTGCGGTCGAGGCGTCGAGTCCCTCGCTCGGTGCCTGCCCGGTGAGGACGGGTCCCAGCTGCTTGGCCAGCACCTTGCCCAGCTCCACACCCCACTGGTCGAAGGAGTCGATGCCCCAGATCGTCCCCTCGACGAACGTGACGTGCTCGTAGAACGCGATGAGCTGCCCGAGCACCGACGGCGTGAGCTTGCGGGCGAGGATCGTCGAGCTCGGCCGGTTGCCGGGCATCACCTTGTGCGGCACGATCTCGGCCGCGGTGCCCTCGGCCGCGATCTCCTCGGCGGTCT
The DNA here is from genome assembly GCA_036401495.1 of Pseudonocardia sp. Taxonomy (GTDB): domain Bacteria; phylum Actinomycetota; class Actinomycetes; order Mycobacteriales; family Pseudonocardiaceae; genus Pseudonocardia. Next base: position 23,600 of record DASWUV010000200.1, read on the forward strand.
TGCCGAACGCGAGCGCCGACGTCTGCGCGAACAGGTTCGCCATGAACAGGTCGTGCATGTCGGTGTGCTCGTCGACGGGGACCACCTGGTTGGGCTCGGCGAACCCGATGAAGTCGCACGGGATCAGCCGCGTGCCCTGGTGGATGAGCTGGTAGAACGCGTGCTGGCCGTTGGTGCCCGGCTCGCCCCAGAAGATCTCGCCGGTGAAGGTGGTGACCGGGGTGCCGTCGCCGCGCACGGACTTGCCGTTGCTCTCCATCGTGAGCTGCTGCAGGTAGGCGGGTAGGCGGTGCAGGTACTGGCTGTAGGGCAGCACCGCGTGCGTCTGCGCCTGGAAGAAGTTGTTGTACCAGACGTTGAGCAGCCCCTGGATCACCGGGAGGTTCTGCTCGAGCGGCGTGGTGCGGAAGTGCCGGTCGACCGCGTTCATGCCCGCCAGGAACTCGCCGAACTGCTCCTTGCCGATCGCGACCATCAGCGAGAGACCGATGGCGGAGTCGACGGAGTAGCGCCCGCCCACCCAGTCCCAGAACCCGAACATGTTCGCCTCGTCGATCCCGAACGCCGAGACCTCCTTGGCGTTGGTCGACACGGCCACGAAGTGCTGCGCGACCGCCTTCTCCTCCCCGCCCAGCCCGGCGAGCAGCCATTCGCGTGCGGTGCGTGCGTTGGTCAGCGTCTCGAGGGTCGTGAACGTCTTGGAGGAGACGATGAACAGCGTCGTGGCGGGATCGAGGTCGCGGAGGGCCTCGACGATGTCGGTCGGGTCGATGTTGGAGACGAAGCGCATCGTGAGCGACCGGTCGGAGTACGCACGAAGCGCCTCGTAGGCCATGACGGGACCGAGGTCCGATCCGCCGATGCCGATGTTGACCACAGCAGCGATCCGCTCACCGGTGTGGCCTGTCCACGCGCCCGATCGGACGGCGTCGGTGAACTCGCCCATCCGGAAGAGCACTTCGTGGACCTCGGTCGGCACGTCCTGCCCGTCGACGGCCAGCGCGAGCTCGCGTGGAGCCCGCAGCGCGGTGTGCAGCACCGCGCGGTCCTCGCTGGTGTTGATGTGTACGCCCGCGAACATCGCTTCCGTCCGCTCGGGCAGGCCCGCGCGCCGGGCCAGCGCGACGAGCAGCGGCAACGTGTCGCGGGTGATCCGGTGCTTGGAGTAGTCGAGCACCAGGTCCGCGCCGGACACGGTGAGCGCGTCGGCCCGGCCGGGGTCGTCGTCGAAGAGGCTTCGGAGGTGGAGGTCGGCGATCGCGCCGTAATGCTCGGCTAGCGCCGACCACTCGTCGGTCGCGGTGATGTCAGCGGGGTACTCGGCCACGCGCGACATCCTGCCCGTGATCGACCTCGCGTGTCAGTTCCTGGACCCGAGCGGCGGTTCGGCGTGGCTGATGGCCGACCCCTCCGTGCGCTCCCACAGCGCGATTCCGCCCAGCAGCCCGGAGACGTTGGGCACCAGGGTGCGGTTCGGGCCGAGCGTGTCGACGTCGAGACGCTTGGCGTTGCCGCCGCCGATGAAGATGTGGTCGGGGAGCACCATCTCCTCGAACGTATCCAGCGCGGCGAGCACCCGCCTGCGCCACACGTCCTTGCCGACCTTCTGCCGCTCGTTGTCGCCGCACGCGACCTCGATGGACAGCCCGTCGCCGAACCTGCCGTGCGACAGCTCCATGTGCGGCAGCAGCGTGCCGTCGAAGAACACGGCGCAGCCGACGCCCGTGCCGAGGGTGATGACGAGCTCCATGCCATGGCCCGCGATGACGGCGCAGCCCTGGACGTCGGCGTCGTTGGCCACCCTTACCGGCTTGCCGAAGCGCTCGGCCAGCGCGGTCTGCAGGTCGAAGCCGATCCACTCCTTGATCAGCTTCGGGTCCTTCGGCTCGCCGGGGGCAGGCCGGACGAACGCGGTGACGTCACGGACGATGCCGCGCCGGATCGCGCCCGGGTAGCCGACGGACACCCGGTCGTAAGCAGGCTGGGTAGCCGCCAATTCCACCAACGCGTCCAGAAGCACGTGCGGAGTGCAGGGGTACGGGGTGTCTCGGCGCTCCCGCTCCGAGAGCATCTCGCCCTCAGGGGACAGAACGGTGGCCTTGAGCCCCGAACCACCCACGTCGATCGCCAGGGTGAGCGGTCCGTCGGTCATCTTCGCCCCCTCGTTGCGGTGCCTCCGTCGCGTCGGCGCCCTCGTGCCGTGTCTGCGCGACGGCGCGACCGTATCCCTCCGCGTGCTCTCGTGCACGAAGACCTGGCCTGCACAGCGTGATCGGGTGTGGGTGACGCGTCCCCGGTGGGTGGCTGAACACGGGCGGATCCAGTGCGGAGAGTCACCAAGGGCGGCCCGTCGTCACGCGGTCGGAGCAACACCGCCGGTGGACGGTCAATGACGAGCGGTGATCGGCAGATCACAACCAGTGGGCAAAGCGCGCTGAGCAGGACGTCTGTTCGTCGCGCACGGCCGCTCGGCCGCCGCCTCATGGGCCGATCGGGTGCATAAACAGGCGGCCATGGAGGTTAACTCCGTGACTCAACGCACTAGTCCGATCACCGAGGGTCTGGAGGCCCGCCGCATGCTCAACCGAGCGCTTCCCGCCCCGACTCGCGACATCGCCATCCTGATCGGCCGGGTCATCCTCGGCGTCGTGCTGTTCGCGCACGGATGGCAGAAGCTGGTGATCAACGGCATTGCCGGCACGTACGGACAGTTCGAGAAGCTGGGCATTCCGTTGGCGATCGTGTCGGCTTCGTTCGCCTCGTTCGTGGAGTTCGTCGGCGGCGTGCTGATCATCGTGGGCGCCCTGACCACGACCGTCGTCGCCCTCGACCTCGTCGTGATGGTCGGCGCGGCAGGCTTCGTCCACATCACCCACGGCGTGTTCGCGCAGGACGGCGGCTGGGAGCTGGTCGGGGTGATCGTCGCGGCCGAACTGGCGCTCGCCGCACACGGTCCCGGCCGGTTCAGCGTCGACCACCTCGTCACCCGGCTGCGCGAGCGGGAACACGACGACCTCCGCAGGCGGTTGCAGAGGCCGGTGCGGCGGCCCGCGGCGACGTCGGAGACCTTCACCCCGGTCGTCGAGACGTCCGCTGCACCGTCCTACCCCGTCGGCGGCTTCGCGGCGGCCGACCAGGTCGAGTGGTCCGCTGCGGCCGTCCGCCGGGAAGCGGTCCCGGCGGCGGCGTCCTCGGCCGGGCAGGCCACGGGCGACGGCGCGGCGACCGGAGCGCTCCCGGTGACCTCGCCCGGCCCGACGTCGGTGGGCGCGTACGTCGCGGCCGCGGCGACCACGGCTGTCCCCTCGGACGTCTTCGCCCCGCCCACGGCCGCTGCGTCGGCGTCCTCGGCGCGCCTGCCCACGGCCGACGCGCTCGCCGCCCCGACCGTGGGCCTGCCCGTCGTGCGCGGCGCAGTGGTGACCGACCCACCCGCCGCAGCCGCCGGGGCGGCAGTGCCCGGCGCGACGGCGAGCGCGCCGCGCATGGCCAGCGCAGGCGTCCATCGCGCGATGTCCGAGCGGACGGGGCTGCCTGCGGGCGACGAGCCTCCGCTCTTCGGCGTCATCGTCCAGTCACCGCTGGACTTCACCCCCACCACTGCATTCCCGGCCGTCCCGTCGTCGTCGTCCGAGATGGTCGCCGCGGCGCCGGGTGCGCTCCCGCGCCGGGTCCGGCACACCCCTGACCTGCCGCCTGCCTCGGCGGTCCGGCCCTACGCCTGACCGGCGGCGGACCGGCCGGACCCGCCCCACCACCAGGAGGACCGATCATGCCTGCGCTGCCGCCCGTCGCCAGGGACGTGTTGATGCTCGCCGCGCGGCTCCTGCTCGGTGCCGTTCTGCTTGCGCACGGATGGCAGAAGCTGATCGGTGACGGGCTGGGTGTGACGTCGGTCGGCTTCGCCCGGCTCGGTGTGCCGCTGCCTATGCTGTCGGCCGGGTTCGCGGGCTGCGTCGAGACCGGTGGCGGCCTGCTCTTCGTCGCCGGGCTGCTCACGCCGATCGCCGGTGTGCTCGTCACCTTCCTGATGCTGAGTGCCGGGTGGTTTGCGGGCGACTGGTTCGGCGGCGTCACCGGGCCCGGCGGCTGGGAGCTGGTCGGGGTGATCATGGCGGGCGCGCTGCTGCTGGCCGCGGCGGGCCCCGGTCGGTTCAGCCTCGATCATGTCCTCGCCGCGCGTCGGGTGCCGATTGCCGCGGGCCGCTGAGCCGCCCCTCGCTCGCTCGCCCCATTTCCGCTGTTCGGCCCGCGCAGTCGACGAACTCGCCGTGCCGAATCGCCGAACTCGCCGTGCCGACGAGGTGGACTCACCGGGGGAGGGGCGGGGTTCAATACCGGCATGAGCGCCGACGCCGTGCCCGCTGACCGCCTCACCGAATGGCTGCGGGCCGAGGTGGCGGAGGTCAAGGTCGGCGAGGGCGCCGTCGGGGTCGCGCGCATCTCGGGCGGCCACTCGAACCTCACCTACCGCATCACGGACGCGGAGGGCACGCTGTTCGCGCTGCGGCGGCCGCCGCTCGGCATGGTGCTGGCCACCGCCCACGACATGAGCCGGGAGTGGCGCTTCATCTCCGCGCTCGCGTCGACGGGCGTGCCCGTCGCACCCCCGGTGGCGTACTGCGCGGACACCGACGTCATCGGGTCGGAGTTCTACGTCATGCGCTTCGTCGAAGGGCAGGTGCTCGGCGACGCGGAGTCCGGCCGCAGGCTGGTGGAAGGGGAGCCGCGTGCCGTGGCGGGCCGGGACACGGTCGACGTCCTCGCCGCCCTGCACGCCGTCGACCCGGACGCGGTCGGACTCGCCGATCTGCGCCGCGACGGCTCCTACCTGCAGCGCCAGCTCCGCCGGTGGCACCGGCAGGTCCACGCCTCGGCGCTGACGGACCTGGGGATCATCGACGCCGCGCACGACCGGCTGGTCGCCCGCGCCGCGACGCTGCCGCCGTCAGAGGTCCGCATCGCCCATGGGGACTACCGTCCCGGCAACCTCTCCTACGGCCCCGACGGACGGGTCCGCGCGATCTTCGACTGGGAGCTGGCCACCCTCGGCGACCCGTTGGCCGACCTCGGCTGGCTCTTCGCCTCGTGGGGCCGACCCGGGGACGTCGCGCCGCCGACGATCGAAGGCCCCAACCAGGCGGGCGGCTACCCCGACGGCGAGGAGCTGGTCAGGCGGTACGCCGAGCGCTCGGGGCGCGGTGTCGGGGACCTCGACTTCTACGTCGCGTTCGCCCGCTGGCGCGCCGCCTGCATCCAGGCGGGCGTGCACAGCCGGTACGAGGGCGGCGCGATGGGGGGCGGGGAGGGCGACGCGGGCCGCTCCCGCCTCGCGGGGGT
>DASWUV010000201.1:0-1589 GCA_036401495.1 Pseudonocardia sp.
CGCGGCGCCACCGTGTTCGGTGCGGGCACGCGCCCGTTGGGACGGGTGCTCGCCGGCCCCGGGAACGACACCAGGTCGCGTCGCGGGCACGGGGTGGACGGCGCGATCGGCGGCAATGTGGTGGCGACCTACCTGCACGGCCCGGTCCTGGCCCGCAACCCGGCACTGGCCGATCACCTGCTCCGTCGCGTGACGGGCGTGTCAATCGTCGGCACCCCGCCGGTGTCGGACATCCCCGATCTGCCCAGCCTGCGGCGCTTCTACCTGGCGCATATTCGACGATAAAGAGCCCCCGCCGCCGACGGAGGCGGCCGGCCTGAGTGATCTTGCATGGCGCCTGCAGTCCTCAATGGACGATTAGAGGGCACTGTCGAGCAACGCTCGGCGTCGGGGCGATGCTCGTGGGTAACCTGGTCGTCGTGAGACGAGCTGTGCCTGCAGGTCAGGTCACCCGCTGATGTGCAGGTTGTTGGGCATGAACGCGGGCGCACACGCGGTGACAGCCACGTTCTGGCTGTTGGATGCGCCCGACAGTCTCGCCAAGCAGAGCTACCGCAACCCCGACGGCAGCGGCATCGGCGTGTTCGGGCCGGATGGAACACCGCGGGTGACGAAGCAGCCCATCGCGGCCTGGGACGACATCGCCTTCGCAGCCGCCGCGAGGGAACTGAGCGGTACGACGTTCGTCGCGCATGTCCGGCACGCCAGCACGGGGGGTCACACCCTGGTCAACACTCACCCGTTCGAGCAGCGTGGGCGGTTGTTTGCCCACAATGGGGTCGTCGAGGGTCTCGACCGGCTCGACGCTCGACTGGTCGAGCTGGGGGTCGCCGACCTGGTGCTCGGAGAGACCGATAGCGAGCGCGTCTTCGCGTTGATCAGCGCGGAGATCGCTGCGCACGGCGGTGATGTGGACGTGGGTGTGTCGGCCGCCATCGGCTGGATCGCCGAGCATTTGCCCGTCTACTCCGTCAACTTCGTTCTGACGACGGCGACGGATCTCTGGGCGCTGCGCTATCCGGCCGCCAACGAGCTGTGGCTGCTCCCGCGCCGCGCCGGTGGCACGGCCGGACGGGGCGCTCTGGACGCCCGCACCGACCGCATCCATGTCGGCTCCGCGGCGTTGGCGGATCGACCCAGCGTGGTCGTTGCGAGCGAGCCCATGGACGACGACCCGGGTTGGCGCCCGCTGGCCAGCGGCGAGTTGATCCACATCGACGCCGACCTGACCACGCACTGCCGCCTCGCCTTCCCGGACCCGCCCGCGCATCTGCTGACTCTTGCCGATCTGCAGCCGGAGACGGCGCGGTCGCAGACGGCGGACACACCCTCCCAGGTCGGCGCCCACGGCGCGGCGCCGTCGCAGTGACCGGCAGCTGAGGTCGAGGAGCTGGCCGCGAGGAGATCACGGTGTCTGCCGGGTCCACGCGATGACGTTCGACGGCTCGCGATGGAATCTGGGTCGCGAGGACCCCGACATGTTCCAGCGGTTCATCGCCGAGGTCGGGCCAGGCCGGATCGCGAGTCGCTGGGAGGCGTCCGACGATCGTGGATCAACCTGACGCAAGGACTTCGACCTCGTCTTCGAG
>DASWUV010000202.1:0-15896 GCA_036401495.1 Pseudonocardia sp.
ACCCGGTCGAGCGCCCCCGCTCCCCGTTATGACCTCCGCGCCGGGTTGCCGGACCTCGCCGCGTTCCCGCGCACCGAATGGCTCGCTGCTGCGCGGACGGCGTTGGGGGGCGCGCCGTCGTCGACCTACGGCGGCAGCGACCCACAGGGCGTGCCGGAGCTGCGCACCGCCCTCGCGGGCTACCTGGCCAGGACCCGCGGGGTGCGCGTCACAACGGACCGGGTCGTCGTGTGCGCGGGCTTCGGGCAGGGGTTGCGGGCCCTGGCGGCCGTGCTGCGCCGCAGCGGGGCGCGCCGCATCGGCGTAGAGGCCTACGGCCTGGCTTTGCATCGGAAGATCCTCATCGACGCAGGCTTGACCCTCGCCGCTCTGCCGGTCGGCGACGCGGGGGCGGAGGTAGACGGCCTCGACGACCTCGACGCCGTGCTGCTCACCCCGGCCCACCAGTTCCCGATGGGCACGGCCCTGGACGCCCGTCGCCGCGCCGCGTTCGTGAGCTGGGCCCGCGATCGCGGCAGCCTCGTCGTCGAGGACGACTACGACGGCGAGTTCCGCTACGACCGTCGCCCGCTGGGCGCGATGCAGGCGCTCGCCCCCGACCACGTCGTGTACGGAGGCACAGCGAGCAAGGCCCTCGCACCCGCCGTCGGGCTCGCCTGGCTGGTGCCGCCTGCGCGACTGGTGGGGCCGATCGTCGCCGAGCTGGCGCGCGGCGGCGCGCGGACGGCGGTGCTGGACCAACTGACGTTGGCCGCGTTCCTCTCGTCGGGGCGCTACGACCGGCACGTCCGCCGGTCCCGGCTGGCTTACCGGCGGCGTCGGGACCGGCTCGTGGCCGCTCTCGCGCCGACCGGCCTCCGCGTGCACGGCCTGCCCGCGGGCCTGCACGCGATCGTGGATCTGCCGGTGGGCCGCAGCGAGGACGAGGTGGTCGCGGCGGCGGGGGGTCGCGGCCTGGCCGTGCAGGGCCTGGCGGAGTTCGCGGTCCGCCCATCCCCCCGCCAGCCCGCGCTCGTCGTCGGCTACGCGACGCCGCCGGCGCACGACTACACGACGGCGCTGGCCCGCCTGACCGCGACGCTGGGCTGACGCCCTCGTGCGCGGAAAACGTCGCCGGGGCAACCCCTTCCGCGCACGGCTATGACAGGCGCCGGACCAGCCGCACCACGACCGCGGTGATCGCGAACCAGACCACCGCCGCCACCCCGTAGTTCAGCGCCACGGCCAGCTTCGGGTTGGCGGGCAGGAACAGGTTGGACAGGCCGAGGTCGAAGCGGTTGGCCAGGTCACGCACCCACGCGGCGATCGTGTTGCCGAAGTTCGCGTCGAGCAGGGTGAACACGATATAGACGACGAGCACGAGCACGATCAGCATGCCGACGACCCGCAGCAGGCTCGCCAGCAGCCCAGCACCGCGTCGGGTGGTTGCTCCCACGGCCATGACCTTCCTCCCCCGCACCGAAGGCGGCATCGTGACACGTCCGACCCTGCAGGCCCTACCCGCCAGTATCGCCCGATCGGGCGAGAGCGGGCCCGCTTGCGCGCGACCCCCGGGTACGGGCTAACCTCCTCGTCGTGGTGCGCCTGCTCCTTCGCCGCCGCGGCGGGGTCTGACCGACCGGCCCCTCGTCGCGGGATGGCGCGTGCGCCGGTCATGTCACCGGCCACCCCTTCAGGAGCACATCGCATGACCATCTCTCCCGACTCCTACTCGTCGTCGTCCCGCGGCCGCATGCGCACCCCTTCGCGTCCCGCCCCCGACGACCAGGCCGTCTGGAACCCCCAGCGCGGCTCACATCTGCCGTTCCACCGCTACCGCCCGTTCCACGAGATGGTGGCGCCGGTGTCCCTGCCGGACCGCACCTGGCCCGACAAGCGGATCACGAAAGCCCCGCTGTGGTGCGCGGTCGACCTGCGTGACGGCAACCAGGCCCTCATCGACCCGATGAGTCCGGCCCGGAAGCGACGCATGTACGAACTGCTGGTCCACATGGGCTACAAGGAGATCGAAGTCGGCTTTCCGGCCGCGAGCCAGACCGACTTCGACTTCGTCCGGGAGATCATCGAGCAGGACCTCATCCCCGACGACGTCACGATCCAGGTCCTCACGCAGGCCCGGCCCGAGCTGATCGAGCGGACCTACGGGGCCTGCGAAGGCGCGCCGCGCGCGATCGTGCACCTCTACAACTCGACGTCGATCCTGCAGCGCCGCGTCGTCTTCCGGGCCGACCGCGCGGGCATCGCCAAGATCGCCACCGACGGCGCGGAGGAGGTGCTGCGGTTCAGCGAGAAGTACCCGAACACCGACTGGCGGTTCGAGTACTCCCCCGAGTCCTACACCGGCACGGAGCTGCAGTACGCCGTCGACCTCTGCAATGCGGTGAGCGCGATCTGGCAGCCGAAGCCGGAGTCGCCGATGGTCATCAACCTGCCCGCCACCGTCGAGATGGCCACGCCCAACGTCTACGCCGACTCGATCGAGTGGATGCACCGCAACCTGGCCCGCCGCGACGGCGTGGTGCTGAGCCTGCATCCGCACAACGACCGCGGCACGGCCGTGGCCGCCGCCGAGCTGGGCTACCAGGCGGGCGCCGACCGCATCGAGGGGTGCCTGTTCGGCAACGGCGAGCGCACCGGCAACGTCGACCTGGTCACCCTGGGCATGAACCTGTTCACCCAGGGCATCGACCCGCAGATCGACTTCTCGGACATCGACGAGGTGCGGCGCACCGTGGAGTACTGCAACCAGTTGCCCGTCGGCGAGCGGCACCCGTGGGGCGGAGACCTCGTCTACACCGCGTTCTCCGGCAGCCACCAGGACGCGATCAACAAGGGCTTCGACGCGATGCGCGCCGACGCCGCCGAGGCGGGCGTCGAGCTGGAGGACTACCGCTGGGAGGTGCCCTACCTGCCCGTCGACCCCAAGGACATCGGCCGCACGTACGAGGCCGTGATCCGGGTGAACTCGCAGTCGGGCAAGGGCGGCGTCGCCTACATCATGAAGACCGAGCACCAGCTCGACCTGCCCCGACGCCTGCAGATGGAGTTCTCGAAGGCCATCCAGCAGGTCACCGACTCCGAGGGCGGCGAGGTGTCGCCCAAGGAGATGCGCGACGTCTTCGACATCGAGTACCTGGCCAGGGTCACCCCGCTCAAACTGATCCGCCACCGGCTCACCAGCGACGGCGAAGGCACCGACGAGATCGTGGCGACCGTGCGCGTCGAGAACGAGATCCACGAGATCCGCGGGAGCGGCAACGGTCCGATCGCCGCCTTCGTCGACGCGCTCGCGGGCATCGGGTTCGACGTGCGGGTCCTGGACTACCAGGAGCACGCCCTGTCCGCCGGTGACGACGCCCGCGCCGCCGCCTACGTCGAATGCGCGGTGGAGGACAACGTCCTGTGGGGCGTCGGTGTCGACAGCTCGATCGTCTCCGCGTCGCTGAAGGCGGTCGTGTCGGCGATCAACCGCGCGATGCGCTGAGACAGCTCCGACCCAGGCAAGCGACAGCCCGGCGGCCACGGTCGCCGGGCTGTGGCGTCACACGGCGAGGTCGAACTCCCCCGCCTTGACGCCCTGGATGAACGCGGCCCACTCCGCGGGGGTGAAGGTGAGCGTGGCGTCGTCGGGGCGGGCGCTGTGCCGGACGGAGATCGCTGCGCCGAGCGCGACCTCTACGCAGTTCCCCGTCGACGAGAACGTGCTGATCCGATACCTCGGCATTTCCTGGCCATCCGTCACCGACACGCAAAACCCTCCAAAGACACGGGAAGGAGGGAGTCTAGACGTTCGCCGCGCATTACAAACTGGCGGAATGCCTCATGGCGCACCGCCGTCGGGATTCATCCGCTCATCTGAGCGCTTCGAGTACCCCCTCGATGATCTTCCGTGATGCGGCGCGGTCGGCCACGGCGTCACTCAGTTCGCGGAAGAGTTGGACGAACTGGTCGATGTCCTCCTTGCCCTGGCGGTACTGCGACACGCCCGGAACCTCGAGGTAGAGCAGCCCTTCGCCGTCTGGAAGGTCCATCAGGACGAATGGGCCGCCGAACGCCGCTCGTACGCTCAATGTCAGTGGAGCAATACGAACGGTGACATTGTCGTGGCCGTCGTCGATCTCGGCGAGAAGGCTGCGCAGTTGTTCTTCCATCACAGACGGGCCGCCGATGGCCCGCCGGATCGTGGCTTCGCCGATGATCGCGTCGAATTGCAACGGCTCAGACGACCGGTTCAGCACGTGTTGGCGCGCGAGCCGGAACTCCACGAAGCGCGCCCGGTCGTCCGCCTCGGCGTCCGGGAAGACCAGCTCCGTCAACGCAGCGGCGTATGCTTTGGTCTGCAGGAGGCCAGGAATGGTGGCAGGTTCGTAGGTGCGGATACCCAGCGCGTCGTTCTCGAACTCGACGTAGCGCTTGCTGTCGTCGCTGGTCATTTGACCGCCCAGCACGTCGCCGTACGACGTGAACCACTCGGGCTCCCGGGCCCGCTCGGCCAGCATGACGAACTCGTCGGCCGCGCTCGGACGTACCGCGGCCGGATTCCGGGACACATAGAACTCCAAGAGTGCTTTGACGTCGACTACGCGCGGGATCGCCCGGCCGTTCTCGAGACGGCTCAGCGTCGGGCCGGACCGCTGGATCGCGGCCGCCGCGACCTCGAGCCGCACCCCGGCGGCATCACGGGCAGCTTTCAGCCTGAGACCGAGGCGACGCCGGGCGGCCGAGGGCGTGCTGACGGAAAGGGGCGCCCCGTCGTGCGTCGCGTCGGTCACAGAGATCGGTCCATTCTGGCTGATAGTGCATCCTGCACCGCCCCAAATGCACGTGCATCTCAGCGGCGTGAAGTTACGTCTTCGGTTGCGTCACGCCGCACTGGGTCGGCGGACGGAAGCAGTGGCGCCGGGTGGTCAACCCGGGTATCGGCCCCACGCACGATGTCCGGACAGCGTTTGACGCGCGCTGCGCCTCGCGCCCCTGCTGTCGAGGCCTCGGTACCGATCAAGCAACCGGAGGGTGCGCCACATTCGGCGCAGCCTACTCGCACTTGCAAGACGCCTTCTGCAGGGCTGCAGTTCAGGCTGCGGCCTTCAGTATGAAATTGCATGTTGCACACTCGCCGCGTAGGCTCAACTACGCACGGCACGTCTGGTCTCTTGCCGACACAAGATCAGGTGGTCGACATGCTCATTTCGGTCGCAGTTGCCATCAGCGCCACCGCCCTCCTCGTCGGACTCGCCGTCCGCATCGGCACGACCGCCGCGGTCGATAACGCCTGGAACCGCATCGCGGCCCAGCGCCAGCTCCTGAGGGAGCGCAGAAGGGCGCTCGACGAGCGCGAGGTAGCTCTCAGCCACGAGCGCATGGAGTTGTTGCGGCGGGAGACCAAGATCCTCCGCGCCACCGAGGACTGCCCGGATTGCGGACGACGGCGGCAGCGCGATGAGCGGTCCGCGAGCTGAGCGACGGCTCAGGCGGGGTCGAACTCGCCGTTCTTGACACCCTTGACGAAGGCGTCCCACTCGTCCCGCGTGAAGGTCAACGACGTCCGCCGTTCAGGATCCTTGGCGTCACGTACAGTCACTGATCCGCCAGACAGCTGGCCGATCTCGACGCAGTCGCCGAAGCGGCAAAAGCTGCTGATCCTGTATTCGACCACGGCGCACGGGCCTCTCGTTCCAGGGGAAGGTCTGCTTGCCATCGCCGCGAGCACGTGACTGTCTGCTCAGCAATGAACGTGGCGCGAACGGTAGTCTGTGATCACAGCCCGACTCTCGGCGGGGGGCAGAGCATGGGCGAGCACCTCGTCGAATACCTCCCCATACAGCGCAACGTCAGGCTCGGCGTCCAAATAGGAATTGCCTGCCAGCCCCTCCGCGTAGACCACATCGGACCCCCGTGCCGACGGAATCTCCAGCAGGGCGAAGTGTCCGGCGTGGGCCCTCAGCACCCCCACGTTGAAGGGGAGTACGAGCAACGTGACGTTGGGCAGCTCGTCGACGGCGAGGAGCCGGTCCAGCTGCTCCACCATCACGCCGGGGCCGCCGACCGGACGCTGCAGCAGCCCCTCGTCGACGACGGCGGTGATCTCCAGCGGGGCCGGGACCTCCCGCCGCAGCGCGGCCTGCCGGTACTGCCGCATCCCGACCAGTCGGTCGATCTCGGCCGCGGTGTGGTGCGGAAGGACCGACCGCATCACCGCCCGGCCATAACCCGGCGTCTGGAGCAGGCCGTGCAGCACGGTGAGGTCGAAGGAGCGAACGGCGCTGGCGTCGCTCTCCAAGGACGCGTAACGGCCCGGGTCGTCCAGGAAGTACTTCTCGGCCGGAACGCCGTCCGTGTACGACTCCCACCACCCGTGCTCGCGCCCGTCGCGCACCAGCCGGAGCAGCATGTCCCGCTCGGTGTCGGAGGCGACGCCGTAGATCCGCATCAGCTCGCTGACGTCGGGCACCTTGGGTATGCCCTTGCCCGTCTCCAGCCGCGAGATCTTCGACGTCGAGCACGTCATGCGCTCGGCGACCTCGTCGAGCGTCAGCTTGGACTTGGTCCGCAGCCTGCGTAGCTCAGCGCCGAGCCTGCGGCGTGAGCCAATCGGACTCTGCGTATCGGCCATCGACTCCATCCCGAGGCTGAGGGGTTGCTGCGGGAGGGTGATTCACGACCAGAAGCGGCGAATTGCAATTGCATGGGGCACTGCCATCGGGCAATCTAAGCACTGTCCCCCACTGTGGTGGTAGTCACCACGCCGGGGGCGGGCATCCGAGAGGAGGCCGTGATGCACACACCCATCGCGACTCTCCGTCTGTCCCCTCCCCAAGCCCGGTCAGGGCCTTTGCAGCGCGACGACCAGAAGTCGGCAGCGCCACCATGGGAAAGGAACTCGATGACCATGTCCCCCACCTCGACCGCCCGCCCGCTCCGGCCGAGCAGGTGGTCACCGTGATCACGATGACCATCCTCGGCCTCGTCGCCCTCGTGCTGGTCGCGATCGTGGTCGGCATCGTCGACGCCCGTCAGGCGGCCACGTGGCGGCAGATAGCCGCCGAACGCCGGGAGAACTGGGAAGCGCGGCACCTGCAGCCCCAGGGTCCCTCGAACCTCGACGACAACGACGACGAGTGAGCAGCGTTCGGTCGCCGCGCCCGCTAGAGGGCGCGGCGGCCGGACAATGCGCGGCCGAGGGTGAGCTCGTCGGCGAACTCGAGGTCGCCGCCCATCGGCAGGCCCGACGCCAGCCGGGTGACCGTGAGCCCGGGAAAGTCGCGCAGGAGCCGCAGGAGGTACGTCGCGGTGGCCTCCCCCTCGGTGTTGGGGTCGGTCGCGATGATCACCTCCGCGATCTCCGTCTCGTCGGACGCGGGTCCGGTGCCGCCGAGGCGGCCCAGCAGCTCCCGGATGCGCAGCGCGTCGGGGCCCACCCCGGCGAGCGGGTCGAGGGCGCCGCCGAGGACGTGGTAGCGGCCCTTGAACTCGCGCGTGCGCTCCACCGCGAGCACGTCCTTCGGCTCCTCGACGACGCACACGATCGTCGGGTCACGGCGTGCGTCGGCGCAGTAGCGGCAGCGCTCGCGCTCGGACACGTTGCCGCAGACGTCGCAGAAGCGGACCCCGTCCTTGACCTTCTGCAGCACCTCCTGCAGCCGGGACACGTCAGCGGGATCAGCGGCAAGCAGGTGGAACGCGATCCGCTGCGCGCTCTTGGGGCCGATGCCCGGCAGCGTGCCCAGCTCGTCGATCAGATCCTGGACCGGGCCCTCGAACACGCCTCTACCCCAGGCCGGGCAGGCCCATGCCGCCCGCCAACGGACCCATCTTCTGCTGCTGCAGGTCACGCGCCTGCGCCACGGCGTCCTCGAGAGCGCCCGCGATCAGGTCCTGCAGGGTGTCGACGTCATCGGGATCGACGACCTTGGGATCGATCCGCACCCGCCGGATCTCCAGCGCCGACGTCTGCAGCGGAGCCGTGGTCGTGATCTCTACCAGCCCGTTGCCCGCCTGGCCGGTGACCTCGGCGGCCGACATCTCTTCCTGCATCTGCTGCACCTGCTGCAGAAGCGCCTGCATGTCAGGTAGACCACCCGGTTGCACCAGCAGACTCCTCGCGTCGCCCGGCGGCGATCCGCACGCCGTCTCCAGGTCCCAGCGTAGCCGTGCGAAGCTGGCGCCGTGCGCACCCGTGACGTCGCGGCCTCCGCGGCACTCGTCGCGGCTGCGTCGCTCCTGCTTGCCGGGTGCGCGCCGGTGAGCGCCCCGCCCGGGCCGGGCCCGTCCACGAGCCCGACCGCGGCGTCCACAACCTCCCCCCCTGCCGCGGCCACGACGTCGCCCGGCACGGCGCCGACGTCGACCGCTTCCGTCGCGGGCGCTCCGATCGTCGTGCTGGACCCGGGCCACAACGGGGGCAACTCGACGCATCTCGCCGAGATCAACCGCCAGGTGCCCGACGGCCGCGGCGGCACCAAACCGTGCAACACGACCGGCACCGAGACCGACGCGGGCTATCCCGAGCACGCCTTCACGTTCGACGTGGCGCAGCGGACGGAGCGAGCGTTGCAGGCGCAGGGGGTGCGGGTGGTGCTGACCCGCACGGACGACGGCGGTGTCGGACCGTGCGTCGACGTTCGGGGGACGGCAGGCCAACGGAGCGGGGCGGCGGCCGTCGTGTCGATCCACGCCGACGGCGCCGCATCCTCCGGAAGTGGCTTCCACGTCGCGCTCTCCAGCCCACCGCTCAATCCCACACAGGCCGGGCAGGCCCACGTGCTCGGCTCGGCGCTGCGCGACGCCCTGCGCACGGCGGGCTTCCACGACTCCACCTACATCGGCAGCCAGGGCATCTCGCTGCGCTCCGATCTCGCCGGGCTGAACCTGGCGAGCAGGCCGACGGCGCTGGTCGAGTGCGCGAACATGCGCAACCCGGCCGAGGCAAGAGTCGTGTCGTCCGCCGACGGCAGGCAGCGGTACGCCACGGCCCTGGCCAGCGGAATCCTCGCCTACCTGCGCGGCTGAGCGTCGATCAGAGCTCGGCGCCGCGCTGCTCGTCGGAGGAGCGCTGCTCGTCGGAGGAGCGCTGTTCCTCGGAGGAGCGCTGTTCCGCGGAGGAGCGCTGTTCCGCGGAGGAGCGCTGTTCCTCGGAGGAGCGCTGTTCCGCGGCGAGGCGCGCAGCGATCGCCGCTTCCCCACCCTGCTCCTCGGCGTAGGCGTCGGCCATCCGCTCGGTCTTGCGTTTGATGATGAAACCGATCGTCAGGCCTGCCGCCGCGGCGACGATCAGCCCGATCCAGGAGAAACGGCTCAGCCAGGTCTCCGCGACGACGCCCAGGTAGTAGACGGCCATCGTGGTGCCGCCCGCCCAGATGATGCCGCCGAGAGCGTTGGCCAGAAGGAACTTCGGATAGTGCATCTTCAGCGCGCCTGCGAGCGGGCCTGCGAAGATCCGCAGCAGCGCGATGAACCGGCCGAAGAACACCGCCAGCACGCCCCAGCGGGTGAAGACGCTCTCCGCGAACGCGACGTTCTTCGGGCCGAAGTGGCGGGGGAACCGTTGGCCGAGCCAGGCGAACAGCGATGTGCCATAGCGGCGGCCGATCACGTAGCCGATGGAGTCGCCGACGATCGCGCCGGCGCTGCCCGCGACGGCGATCCACAGCGGGGATACGTCCAGCTCATGCCGCGACGACAGCAGCGCCGCGCTGACCAGCACGATCTCGCCCGGCAACGGGATGCCGAGGCTCTCGATGCCGATGACGAAGCCGACGGTGATGTACACCAGGAGCGGCGGGATCGCTATGAGCAGCGCGTCGACCGTCATGGGGCTCCCCGTGGTGGCTGTGCCGAAAGTGTAGCCGGGCGCAAGAAGGGTCAGCGGCGGTTGGTGGCTCGCGCACCGAGCTGTGTGGTGAGGAGCGCGATCGCGGCGGCCTCGGGATCCGCGGCAGGAGCGGCTGCGGCCTTGCTCTCGTCTCCCGCGTCGAGCTCGGCGAGCAGCGCCGCCTCGTCGTCGGGTGGCGCGTCCTCGTCGGGCGGCTCAGGCGGCAGGGGCACCCCGTCGTCCGCGACGGTCCGGCGACCACCGGCGCGCAGGCTGCGTCGCTCGAACTGGGGACGCAAGGACGAGCTCGGCGCGCCCGTCGAGCGGCCTGCAGACGACGCCGCGCCCGACGTAACAGGACCTGACGTCCTGCTCGGCGGCTGTCCCGCGGCCGCCGCACCCGGGATCGGGGTCGGGGTCGGGGTCGGGGTGCTGCCGGACACCGCCGGGCCAGACGCCACCGGGCCGGACACTGCCAGGTCGGACAGCGGTGGGCCCGACGCCGCCGGGTCGGACACCGCCGGGTTAGGCGCCGCCGGACCGGACACTGCCAGGTCGGACGCCGCCGGGCCGGGCGCGGCCCCGCTCGGCGCCGACGCCGTCGACGCGGGCCCGGCGGCCGGAGTGCCTGCGCCGGGCGATGCGACCGCAGCGCCACCCGACGTGGCTCCGAGGCCTGCAGAAGGGACGGCCGTCGCCTCCGCGGTGGGCGCCGCGAGCTTCGTTGCTTCGTGAATTGACGCCGGGCCGTCAACCGCGGACACGGCAGCACCGGCGGGCACAGCGGGCACCTTGGCGCCGGATTGCGCCACCGCTCGTTCGCCACCATCCGGGGCCGCCGCCGCGTCGGCTTCGGGACGCGGTCCACCGGCCGCTCGCCTGCCACCGGTCGCCAACTCGCCAGGCGACGACCGCGCCGCGCCTGCGGCCGTCTGCGACGGCGACGGCTGGGCGGTGGATCGCTGTTCCGGCGCCGATGCGCGAGCCGACGGACCGGGACCGTCGCCATGCTCGCAGCGCACCCGCCACCGGACGCCGAGCACCGCGTGCAGCGCCTCCGCGATCACGTCGGTGTTGCTCTGCTCGGACAGCAGGCGGGCGAGGGGGGCGGTGCCGATGGACAGCACCAGGGTGTCGTTCTCCACGGAGCGGACCGTGGCGCTGACCAACAGCGCCGCTGTGCGCTTCTTGCGCTGCTTCACCGCATCCTGGATCTCCTGCCAGACGCGGCGGACATCGGCCGCGCCGACCTCGGAGGCCGCACCAGGATCCGGCCGCTCACCGGTCGGGCCGCCTACCGCGTCCCTCCCTGCGGCGGGGAGGCCCGATTGCGGCGACTCGACGACATCCGGGACACGCAATCGGGGCGCATCCGGCCGCGGCGGACGTTCAGCCACCGGCCCAGCGGGCACATCCCCCCGCACAGACCTGCCGTCGGGGACGACGACGTGTTCGCGGCGCCCGGCGCTCGGCTCGCTCCCCCGCGTGACGACGATGAGCCCGCCGTGTTCGGGACCGTCCGCACTCGGCGAGCCTGCGGACTCGTCCGCCTGCTCGTCCCCCGGCCCGGCAACCCCGTCCGTCCGGGCTGCGTCGCGCTCGCCGGACCGCGCGCTGGGCCGGTCGAACGTCTTGCCGTGCTCCGCGTCGTCCCCGGCCTCGCCGGGCGCAGGCGGAGAAGCGGCGATGGCAGAGCGCCGCTCGAGGCGCTCCAGCCGCTCCAACAAGCCCGGCTCCGCCGTGGTGGCCGCAGGCAACAACATCCGCGCACAGAGCAGCTCCAGCAGTAGCCGCGGGGCGGTGGCTCCGCGCATCTCCGTGAGCCCGACGTGCAGGATCTCGCCGTAGCGGGTGAGCGTGGCCGGGCCGAACTTGGCGGCCTGCTCGACCATGCGGCTCACCTCGTCGTCGGCGGCCTCGACGATCCCGCGCGCGACGGCCTCGGGCACGGCCTGCAGCAGCGTGAGGTCACGCAGCCGCTGCAAGAGATCGGTGGCGAAGCGACGGGGATCGTGGCCTGCTTCGACGAGCCGGTCGACCGCCTCGAACACCGCTGCCCGATCGCCTGCGGCAAGCGCATCGACCACGTCGTCGATCAACGAGACGTCGGTGACGCCCAACAGCGCGACTGCCCGCTCGTAGGTCACGCCCTCCGGGCCCGCGCCCGAGACCAGCTGATCGAGCACCGAGAGCGAATCGCGCGCCGAGCCCCCGCCCGCCCGGATGATCAACGGATAGACGGCGGCCGCCACCGCGACCCCTTCCTCTGCGCAGATGCGCTCGAGCAGCTTGCGCAGGGTGCCGGGCGGGATCAGGCGGAAGGGGTAGTGGTGGGTGCGCGACCGGATCGTCGGCAGCACCTTCTCCGGCTCCGTGGTGGCGAACACGAAGACGAGGTGCTCCGGCGGCTCCTCGACGATCTTGAGCAGCGCGTTGAAGCCCTGCGTGGTGATCATGTGGGCTTCGTCGACGATGAACACGCGGTACCGCGACTCCGCGGGCGCGAAGAACGCGCGGTCGCGCAGCTCCCGCGTGTCGTCCACGCCGCCGTGGGACGCCGCGTCGAGCTCGGTCACGTCGATGTTGCCCGGGCCGCCCGGCGCCAGCGCGACGCACGACGCGCACACCCCGCATGGCTCGGGTGTCGGACCCTGCTCACAGTTGAGCGAGCGGGCGAGGATGCGGGCGCTGGACGTCTTGCCGCAGCCGCGCGGGCCGGAGAAGAGGTAGGCGTGGTTGATGCGGCCCGACTCCAACGCCCTGCGCAGCGGATCGGTGACGTGCTCCTGCCCCACCAGCTCGGCGAACTTCGCCGGGCGGTACTTGCGGTATAGAGCGAGCGCCACGTCAGCGAGGCTACCCATCGCCACCGACAGAACGTGCAGACGGCCACCCGCTTGCGCCGACACCTGCGGAGGACCGCCGCAACGAAGGCGGACCCCGCGCACCCGCCAGAGCCCGTTGACCCTTGCTGCCTTCCGGCCCTGGGGGAGTTCACAGGGTGGACGCCGCGCGGGGTCCGTGGGCGAGTGTAGGCCGTAGGCGACGGCCCCGGTGACCCGGCTATGCTGACCCACGTTGGAGGATTCGCCTAGTGGCCTATGGCGCACGCTTGGAAAGCGTGTTGGGTGCAAGCCCTCGGGGGTTCGAATCCCCCATCCTCCGCCACGCTGACCAGCACGGACGTCGGGGTCACGGCCCTCCCGGTACGCCCGGGGCCGTCAGTTCCCGTCTCACTTGGCGTCTGTGCGGTTGGGAACCCGAGAGTCACAAGGGCGGTCGCGGCGGCGTGCAAGGATGCGCTGCGGGATGCCGCACGACTCCCGCATGTGCAAGTTAACGGACAAGCTCTCCCGTGTCAGGTCCGCGGCCGCGCAGGATGACGTACGAGATCCAGGCTCGGGACGCGCGTGAATGCCCGCAGTCCGACCCCGCCCGACGATCAGCTGCACACTCCGGAGGGTCGCCCCTCAGCCTGACCGGGCCGGACGCAGTTGCTCGTCGAAGAAGTGAACCGTCCGGTCCCAGGCCTGCACGGCGGCGGTCTCCTCGTAGAACGACGGCGCGTCCCAGTTGGAGAAGGCGTGCCCGGCGTCGTAACGGTGCAGGGTGACGTCGGGGCGGCCGGCCAGCGCCCGCTCGACCTCGTCGATCTTTTCCGCAGGGATGTACGGGTCGCTGGCGCCGTAGTGGAACAGGATCGGGCACGTGACCCGATCCGCCGAGCCGAGCAAACCGTTCACGCCTGAGCCGTAGTAGGAGACGACGGCGTCAGGCCCGCGACCGTCCACCCGCGTGGTGGCGAACAGGTAGGCGAGCGTTCCGCCGAGGCAGAAGCCGACCCCGCCGACCCGCCCGTCGCACTCTGGCATCGCCAGCACGTGTGCCATAGTGGCGGTGATGTCGGCCGCGACGAGGTCGAAGTCCAGCTGCTGCACCATCGCGAAGCCGTCGGCGAGCCCCGACTCGTCCTTGCGCTCGAAGTGCGGCTCGATGCGCCAGAACACATCCGGCGCGAGCGCGAGGAAGCCTGCCTCGGCCAGCCTACTGACCAGCCCGCGGATGTTGTCGTTGATCCCGAAGACCTCCTGGAAGACCAGAACGGCCGGGGCCCGGGGGGTTTCGGGCAAGGCGCAGAAAGCGTCGAACGCTCCGTCCGGCGTCTCGATCAACTCGTCGCGGGTGTGGACCATGCGGCCAGCCTAGTGAGACGGTCCGCGTGTTTTGTCGGCATGGAGCGCTTCGCTAGCGGCGTGCAGGTGCGTCCCTTTCATCCCCATCACCTCGACCACTGATCGAGCTCACGATCCAGGGGGTCGGCAAAGGCTCGACGTCGTCAACCAGGATCACGGGGCGTCGCTGACCATCGCCCGCTATCGATTCCCAACCTGACGAAGAGCGGCCTCACACATGCGGCCCTCGCCGGTGCACCCGTTCCTCACCCTGATGCGATGCCGTCGAGGCACATCAGGTTACCCTTCGCCAAGCCTGCTAACTAGCCGGTTAGGAGCGAGACAGCTAATCGTGCTATAGTCAACTAACGGGTTAGAAAGTTGATGCTGATGCCTCGTGACGCCGACGCCACTCGCCAGCGCCTCCTGAAGGCCGCCCGTACCGAGTTCGCCACCCACGGCCTCGCCGGGGCGCGGGTCGATCGGATCGCCCAGAACTCCGGCTCGAACAAGGCGCAGATCTATCACTACTTCGGCAGCAAAGACGGGCTGTTCGACGCGGTGTGGGGCCAGTTCGTGGGCGAGGTGATCGAGAGCGCCGCGATGGAGGTGCACGATCTGGCTGGCTTCGCCGCCCACCTCACCAAGCTGTATGCGACCTATCCGGAGGTGGCGAGGCTGATCACGTGGCAACGCTTGGAGAGATCGGCTGAAGTGCCCCTGCCCATCTCGACGGACAGCATCCGGCGCAACGTCGACGCCATCGCCGCGGCTCAAGAGGCAGGCATCGTCACGACGCGGTTCGAGCCGGGCGTGCTCTACTCGTTGGTCCTGCACGTGGCGACGTTGTGGGACGACATGAACCCGGACGTCCAGAGCGTGGTCGGGCTTCCTGACCTGCAGACCCGACTGACCCTCGTGGAGCAGGCGATGACCTGCTTGCTCGCGCCGGGGCCCAGCTCGCCGTCGACGAATATCGACGGCGCGCAGGACCTCGTCACGCGGCGCTGAGGAAGGCGTTCACCCCGCTGGCGAACTCATGCGGTGATGATCGCCGAGATCGGGACATAAGAGCCACATATGGCGGTCATGTCCCGATTCTGCCGATCAAGGTCCCCCGGGAGGCCGCACAGCCGACCATGATCGCCGTAGTGATGCCAGGGGCGTATCGCGGGGCCGCAACCGGGGCGGACCGTTGCCTCAGTGCGGTGTACGGCACCTCGTGAGCACCATGGTCATCGCGGTCCCACGGGGAGGGCGATGACGCCCAGCTGCAGCAGCATGCCGAGGACGTCTTCGCCGAACCACGCTTCGGTGATCCGGCCGTGCGCGACGGTGTAGACGCCGATGCCGAGCCAGCTGGCGTGCTTGCCGGACGCGGGTGCACCCATGAACGGCCCGACCTGCGTGCCGCTGTTGGTGAAGCGCACGACGACCTTGTCCTCGACGGCGATCAGATCGTCGACGGTCAGCGCCATCCCCTCGAACGCCGCGGCGCCGCCCGACCGGGCGAAGCTCAGCACCTCGGCCAGGCCGTGGCGCTCACCCATGCTGCCGCCGTGCCAAACCCCGTCTTGCGCCCACAGTTCGGGCAGGACGTCGACCCGTCCGCCGTTGACGACCTCCTCCAGGTAGCGACGCACCACGGTGACCGGATCATCGGCGGCCCCGGCCGCTCCGAGCAGGCTGTCGAGCCAGGTCACGATGTGCGCCAGGGCTACGCCGCCCAGAGGTGTGTTCATGTTGACGAAGGCGTGGACTCCACCGGGCCACACGTCCAGGTCGGTCCGGTTGCCCGCCGCCTGCCAGCGGGCGGCCATGAACCGGGAGTCGTCCGACAGCGGATCGAGGTCACCGACCAGGAAGTAGGCGGGCGGGAGCCCGGCGAGGTCCGCGTACAACGGCGAGAAAGC
>DASWUV010000203.1:0-46702 GCA_036401495.1 Pseudonocardia sp.
GCTTTGTGCACCCGGGCGATGCGGTTCCCGTCCGGCCCTTCGATGTCCATCGTGTCGCGCAGGTGCATGACGCGGGTCTGGATGCGACAGAGTGGGGAGCCGTCGGCGTCCTGCAGGTCGAGCGTATGCCGGAGCCGGAGCGCTTTGCCGTCGACGCGGTAGACCCGCCGGCCCTCGCCATTCTCGATCCAGTAGTCGTCTCCGATTGAGAGGATCTTCTGCCGCATCTGATACCGGATGGCGTCACCCCCGCGGCCGAACACCTGTCGTTCCTCCCGCCGGCGTCGCAGGCTCACGTGACAGCTCCTTCGTGTGGTGCATGATGCGACGACGAGCGCGTCCCCCGGATCATGCGGCTTCGGGGCGGTACGTCGCCAGCCCCCAGATGATCACCAGGTCGATGGCGATGACCAGCACCGACCAGACCGCGAAATGCGGGATGTACGCAAACTCCATGACGATGCTGACGCAGCTCACCACGATGCCGAGGATCCGTGCCCAGGTCAGACCCCGCAGCGCGGCGTACCCGGCGCAGATGGCCGCGATGCCCGTTATCAGTTGGATCCAGCCCCACGCGGTCAGGTTGAAGGTGTACGCATACTGGGGCGTACTGGTGTAGATGATGTCGTGCATCAGTGCGGGAACCGCGATGAAGAGCTGCAAGATCCCACTGATCACGAGCATCCCGCCCGAGAACAGGATGAGGCCGCTCGCCCACGGTGACGCAACCTGTCCCGTCGACGACTGGTGGCTCATAGCAGCTCCTCTGTGCGGCGGCGGTCGATCTCCTCAGGCAATCTTGAAGGCGCGCTCAGCGGCCGCACATCGCCCGAACCAGGTGACCCCGATGGTGGAGTCTCGGCGGACCCCTCGGCATGCCCATCGTGGCGACGCTTGCCGCGGTCGGCCTGACCGCGTGGTGGCGACCGGGTCTCCGGCCGACGGGGATCTGGTCCGGGTCGCCTTGCGCGGGTGAACGGGTCGGGCGGGAGCTGAGGGACGATCCCGTACAGGGGCAACCGCGCCCGACGGGGGCGCGTGCAGGGGAGGAGACCGGGATGCTGGTGCGGATGCCGGATATGCCTGCGGGCACGGTCGGGTTCGAGGCGATCGGCAAGGTCGAGGACGACGATTTCGAGGACACCGTCGAGCCGGTGCTGCGCCGCGAGATCGCGGCAGGCCAGCCGATCCGGCTGCTCTATTTGCTCGGTGCCGAACTGCGGGAGTACCAGGGCGACACACTGGCCGAGGAGATGAAGTTCGCTGCGCGCCACCCCACGTCGTACCAGCGCGTAGCCGTGGTGAGCGACGAAGACTGGCTCAGACCGGCGCTGCGCGTCCTCTCCGTCCTCGTTCCAGGTCAGCTGCGGGCCTTCCCGGTCGGGCAGCTACCGGCAGCCAAAGCGTGGTTGGCCGCGGGCGCGGCCAGCGGATGACGACATGCCGGGTTCACCTGCCTGAGGTGATGACCGACAGTCGAGGGCCGCAGTTCACTTGACGCCGATCTGAGCAACCGAACGCGTGGACCGAGCAAACGCGTCAACCGAGCAAGTTTGGGGATTTCATGACCACCACCGAGACACCCGTCCTCACCACACTCGCCGACCTGACCGCTATCTCCCTTGACCGCTGCTCGCTCCCACCGCGTGAACTGATGCTGGCCCGGCTCGCCGCCTTGATCGCGGTCGGCGCACCGCCCGCCTCCTATCTGGCCAACGCAGGCGCCGCCGCGGACGCCGGTGTCACCACCGAGGACGTGCAGGCACTGATGATCGGGATTGCCCCGGTTGTCGGCACCAGCCGGGTCGTGGGCGCCGCGGGCAACATCCTCCGTGCCCTGGGCTTCGCCATCATCGTGGCCGAGGCCGAGATGGCCGACGCCGCAGGCGCCGAGCGGTAGATCCTCGCGGAGGGGTGACGCCGGCCTGCGGTTCGGATTCACGTCGTCGCTGAGTCCGGGGTGCGCATGCTGCTGCTCGGGCCTGCGGCGTCCGTGAGGGTCGTGAGGGTGCTGTCGAACATGCCCAACCGGTACAGCCGTTCCAGGCGGCGCACCGTGAAGGGATGTGATCTGGGCAGCTGGGTGAGTCCCACCCAGAAGCCGTGCAGCTCGCGTCCTTGCCGGACGAGTTCATCGAGATCGACCGCGTTCTCGGTATACCGACCGGAGGCCAGCAACACCAGTCCGGTCGCCCCCTGTGGGGACAGCACGGCGCCCTGCCCGTCGCAGGAGTACTCCCGCAGCCGCGACAGAGCGGGACCCAGCAACGGAATCCGCTGCGAGTAAGCAACGACGAGCTGGTACCACAGCGCGACATGATGGAACCGGATGTGGCCCAACTCGTGGCCCAAGATGAACCGCAGACCATCCCGGTTGTTGTCATAGAGGTTCACGAACAGCTCGTTGGACAGCACGACGTAGTCATGGCCTGCCGCCTGCGCAGCGAACGCGTTGAGAGCTCCGTTGCCGTTCGAGAGGAAGATCTGCGGCCGCCGCCGCAGCCCGATCCGGTCTGCGAAGTCCTCCGCGGTCTGATAGAGGTCGGGGAACTGCCGCTCGGAGAGCTGGACCGCGGTGCCGCGGACACCTGCCCGCTGGGTCTCCCGGACGACGATCAGGGCCGGTAGAAGCAGCAGCAGACCGACTATCGCGACCCGGATCGCCACTGCCCAGTCGGAGGCCTTCAGCGCCTCGGGCAGGAAGGGCAGGACCACGGCCGCGTTGATGATCACTGCGATGATCAGAGCGTTGAGGACCACCATGAACACGAAAAGCGGGATCTCGAGCGGGTGCCTCAACGATGATCGCGACAGCGGCTTCGACGGCGCGAGATGTGACGACATGATGACTCCTGTGGAAGCGTCTTGGGGCGGCCGGTCCGCGAACCTCCAGGCCTCGCTCATCGTGGCCTCGCGGGCGGCGCGCCTCCTCATCCGCCGCGGACGGTTGCGCGTGGGCGAGGCCGGTGTGGACCGGTTCGAACCGGTCCACACCGGCCTGTCGGCGCAGCCGCCGCGAGGGATCCATGAGGCGCCAATCGCCCCACGGGGGTGGTGCCCGATCCCCGACGCCGACCGCGCCGGGGCGCTCTCATGTTGCGTCCGGTGTGGGTTCGGGCGCCTTTGCGATGCGGTGCCCTCGGCGACGCCAGCCGGTGCAGCGGCCTCAGCATTCGGTCCAAATCGCCCACAACACCTCGACACCTGATGATCAGCAAACTACCGTCCGGGCCATTGTTCAAATAGCCTGCCCGGACTCCGCAGGCCTCGACTGACATCGGGAGTTGCCCTAGAGGCAGGAAGCTGCAGATGTGCACAGGCATTGGCAAGCTCGTCCCCGCGCCGGACCATGCGTTCGCCAACCGCGGATCATCGGCAGCTTCGCCCGAACAGATATCAGTACGATCCACCGACGCGATCTCCGCCGTCGAGCAACGGATGCGCAATGTCGACCCCCTCGGCTGGGCTCGACGACCGGATCCTCGTTCATGGAGCGGATGGCCCGAACTGGGGCACGCCGTGGTGCAGGCGTTCCGGTCGCGGCCCTGAGCACCAACCCCGGCCCTCTGGCGCAGCCACGCGACATCGTTGTTCGGCGCGCGAAGTATTGGAGGTTGTGGCGATAATGGTGGTGCCGAATTCAAAGATCTCAATTCCCGAACTACCGGCGGACCTGGTCCATCGCATGCACCTGCGACGGCAGCTCGATCGGGTCGCCGACGTCGGCGTGGTGTCGGCCCCCGCGGGATATGGCAAGACTCTGCTCCTGGCGGAGTGGGCGCGCGCCACCACCCAGGTGGAGACGGCGTGGGTGCGCCTGGACCGGGATGACAATCCGCGCAGGCTGTGGAGCGCGGTGTTGGCCGCGATGGCGGGCTGCCGTTCGGTACCGTCCTTCAGCCCTCTCCAGGTCGGACCCACGGGGTCGGGTTGGGACCTGGAGTCCGCAGGTTCGCCGGATTTCCTGGCCGAGTTGGTCGTGGCGTTGGACACCCTGCCTGCACCGCTGCGGCTCGTGCTCGACGATCTGCAGGAGGTGACGGACGCCGCGGCCCTGCGCGGGGTGGAGACCTTCCTCCGCAACCGCCCCCGGAAGGTCACCCTCGTACTGGCTTCTCGGCTCGACCCGCCGTTTCGCCTGCACCGGCTGCGCCTGGAGGGGCGGCTGACCGAGCTGCGTGCCGACCGGCTGCGCTTTGATCTCGACGAGGCCCACGCTCTCCTGCGCGGAGCGGGACTCGACCTGACTGCTGCTCACGTCCAGCGGCTGCTTCAGCAGACCGACGGGTGGCCTGCCGGACTGCGGTTCGCCGCCATCGCCGTCGCCGCGGCCACCGACATCGAGACGCTCCTCACCGACTTCTCGGGCGACGATCGGGCGATCGCCGACTACCTGGTCGGTGAGGTGTTGTCGGGGTTGTCGGCCGACAGAATGGGGCTGCTGCGGGCGACGAGCATCTGCGAAGCCCTCCCGGTCGGCTTGGCGGTTGTGCTGTCCGGTCGCGAGGACGCAGGCTGGATCCTCGCCGATCTCGAACGCCGTACCGGGCTCGTGCGGGAAGTAGGACAGCGTCGTGGCGTCTATCGGGTGCAGCCGCTGCTGCGCAGCTACCTTCTCGCGGACCTGAGCAGGCAGAGCGTCGAACGGGCCGCCCGGCTGCACGCCACTGCCGCTCGTTGGTGGCGGGGCTGGGGGCGTCCGGCGAAGGCACTCGAGCACGCCGCCCAGTCGAACGATCCGGCGCTGCTCACTCGCCTGGTCCACGCCAGCGGCGTATCGCTGCTCGTCGCGGGCGAGCACCGGCCGCTGCGGCGTGCGCTCGGAGCGAGCGGCGAGCGGTTGATCGCCTCCGACCCGTTCTTGTCGGCGGTGGCCGCGTTGGTCGGGCAAGCGACGGGTGACGCCCATCTGGTCGAGGTGGCCGGGCCGCCGTCCTGCCACGCCTACCCGGCCGACCGTCGCTCCGACGATGCCCTGTTGCGCGCGGTGAGTGCGGAGCTGGGTGCGTTGTCACGACCGGGCGGCGCGGCGGCCGCAGCACTGCCCGAAGGGGATGCGGCGGGGCTCGAGCCGGAGGTGGCGGCGTTGGTCGGGCTGGCGCGCTGCGCGCAGCGGCTGCGGGCAGGGGACGACCCGCTCGCCGTGCGCAGGGCGATTGACGGTGTGCTCGCCGTGGCCACCGAAGAAAGGTTCGGCTTCTTGTCGCTGCAGTGTCTGGTGCTGGCTGCTGTTGCCGCCGCCGCGGGTGGCGACCTGCGGGTGATGCGGCAGAAGAGCACAGAGGCGGTCGTGGTGGCGACCGTGCGGGGCTGGCAGGATTCGCCCTGGGCGCTGACCGGCACGGCCATGCTGTCCTACGCCAAGCTGTTGGCCGCCGAACCCGTCGAAGCGGGGCGGCTGGCGGCGGAGGGCCTGGCCCACAGCCTGCCGACCGCGGTGCGGTTGCACACCGCGCTGGGCGTGATAGCCGGGGCAGCCCGCGCGGACCGAGGCGATCGCGAAGGTGGCTTCGCCGCCATGGGACGGGCACGAGCCGCGCTCGGCGACGCGACGGCGAGCCGCTTCGAGCTGGCGGGTATGGCGGCAGTGGAGTTCGAGACGGCGGTGCGGCTCGGGCGGTACGTGGCGGCCCGCACGGTGCAGAGGTGGTTGGTCGAGCGCGTGGGCGAAACCGCAGAAGCATTGCTGATGCGCGCCGAGCTGGGCACGACCAACGGCGCGGGACGGATCGACCCGGCCCGCGCCATGTTGCGCCACATTCTCGACGGGCAAGTGTCTGCCATTCTGCCCTCCACACTGGTCGAGGCTCTGCTGCAGGAGGCCACGCTCGCTCTGCGCGTCGAGGACCCGTTCGCCGCCCGCCGGGCACTGCAGGATGCGGTCGAGGTCGCCGAGCCGCTGGAGCTGCTGCGGCCCTTCGTCCACACGGGGCCCGCGGTGCGCGAGCTGCTTGCGCAGCGCTACGGCAGCCTTGAGGCCGCGCACACCTTCGGCGGCCGCGCGCTCGCGGCGGGATCGCACGTGGGCAGGCCGCTGGAAGCCGTCCTCACTCCGCGCGAGATCGCCGTATTGGTCATGCTGCCGTCGCTGCGGTCGATGAACGAGATCGCGGACGACATGACCGTCTCGATCAACACACTGAAAAGCCACGTCCGGTCGATCTACACCAAGCTCGGTGTCACCAGCAGACGCAGCGCCGTCCTGAGCGCGCACGAGAACGGGCTGATCCTCTGTTCGGCGACCGACCCTCCGGCTCTGCCCGAACCAGCCATCCCGCGAGGCTGACCGGTCCGCTCGGCGAGCGTCTACGTGCCGAAGCGATTCGCTTCGCCTCGTGTCTCCTGGATTCGCGCCGAAGGGGGACGAACACGATCGGGCAAACGCGCCATACCGTCGACGAACAGGACATCAACGAGGTCAAAGGCGGTGAGGCCCACGCCGCTGGCGACCCCTTCCACCATCGCGGCCAGCCTGGACGCCAGCTCAGCAGCCAGGTCTGTGACCCCTTCGACGCCATGGGTCCGAAGGACCCTGCCGATGATGTCCCTGACAGCGGCGTCGCCCGCCTCGGCGCTATGGTCGTCGGACAGCAGCGCCCTGACCGTGTCCAACGCTGCGTGACTGGGCAGATCGTCCATGACCGGCTGTCCGTTCTTCCCGGACCTCGCCGATCCGGGGGAGACGTTGAACGCGGCGCGGTGTCTGGACGCGTTCCCCGGATTCTACTTCCCCTGGGCGGCGCTCCTAAAACGAGGTCCTAGGAATGTGTACGCGCAAGCATGAACGCGCTGACCGCGCCGGGCCTCAGGCCACATCGCGCTCGTACGCCGACACCGCCCATATGACGACGACGCTCAGCGCGATGATCAGCAGTGACCAGATGGCGTAGTAGGGGATGAGCAGGAAGTTGACGAGCATGCTCAGGGAAGCCACGACGATCGCGGCGGGCTCCCCCCACACCCGGCCCATGAGAACGACGACGGCCGTCCCGATGGCGAGGACGCCGAGCAGCAGCTCCACCCAACCCCAACCGGCGACGTCGAACGCGTAGAGATATCCGCTCGGGGCGGCGTAGAGAGCGTCGCGCAGCAAGGCGGCGCTACCGGCGAGCAACTGCCACAGACCAAGGACGAAGAGGGCCGCGGCAGTGAACACCGCGTAGCCGTTCAGCCAGGGACGCGTGCGCCTGCTCTGGATCTGCTTCGACCGGGACGGGATCTCGGTGCTCATGATGCGCCTCCAACGAACGTGTCCCGTCCGAGAAGCATCGCCGTCGCCGCCTCCACCGCCCTCACCCCAGCGGGGTGGTCGGCGAGCTCGCGCCGATGCCGCACAACGCAATCCTCCCCAGCTCCGCGATGCGGATCATCCCCATCGGGTGACGAGACGACCTGTCCTGACCGGGAAGACTCCTCGGATGGCCCCCCGGGGGAGACGCTCCGCGTACTCCAGGCCGTACCTGACGCCCATCCGCGCATCACGAGTCCGCGACGGAGTACGCGATGACCAACACCGATGAGATCCACAACGATGCGGCCCCGGGCTCAATCCTGTTCGTGGCACGGGCGGCCATTCTGGCGCTGGCGATATCGCTGCTGGTCGCATGCGGCGGGGGTGGTGCGCCCAGCCTGCCGGAGACAGCGTCCCGCTCGGCAGGCGCACGACCGAGCGTGACAGCGACTCTTCCGGACCTCAGCCAGTTGCCGACCCGCCCGGAAACCCAGTTGCCGACCCGCCCGGAAACCACTTCGGAAGCCCACGAGCCGCCGAGCCCCACCCGGTCTGTCCCGAAGCCGGTACCTCCCGCAGAGGCACCGACGACAGAACGACCGGATCAGCCGTCGACGGAACAAGCGGTCGCCCCGCCCACGTCGGCAACCACGTTCTCGCCGCCTGCCGAGCAGCCAACCGCCCCGGCTGATTCCACCTCATGGTTGTGGCTGTTCATTCCCGTAATCCTGGTCGCCGTTGCAGTGGTCATCCCATTGTTGTTGCGCGCGCGCAGGCGCAGGACGTGGCAGGAGAACCTGGCGGCTGCCGAAGGCGAGATCGCTTGGATGGCCCGACTGCTGATTCCACAGCTGCGGCGGGCCGAATCGCCTGAGCAGGCTGCCGGCGGCTGGAGCGTCGGGTCGAGCCGAGTCGCTGCCCTCGAGGATCGTCTGACCAGGCTCGAGGACACCGCTCGGGATGATGCAAGCCGCAGCAGAGCGCGCACACTGCGCGACGGCGTGCGAACTGCAGACAGCAGGCTGCGCCTCCTCATCACGGCCGAGCAGTTCGACACCCTGCCCTGGGATCTGGATACGGTCGCCGCCGAGCTCGAAATCGTTCTGGCGGAGGCGCACGCCGGTCCTTGAGGACGGCAATCGCCCCACGGGGGTGGTGCCCTCGCTGCGCCGTGCCGGTGCACTACGTCGAGCAGTGGTTGCGGGAGCCATTCCTCGGGAGGTCGCGATGCTGAGCTATGAGGAGCGCAGACGGCTCTCCGCTATCGAGAAACAGTTGGCGATTGACGATCCGGCCTTGGCCCGCCGATTCGCCAGACATCGATCCGCCGTGCAGCAGCGTCGCCGGGTGGCGGCGATGGTGCTCGGCTCATTGTGCGCTTTCGCACTGATCGTCGGGTTCTTGCCCCTCGTCGTGACGCTCTGCCTTCTGGCCGCTGCGCCCTTCGTGGTGGCGGGATATGTCGTCCTTCGCCGGGCCGAGCGGCGCAACCGCTGATGTAGTTGCGCTCGCAGCACCGAGCGAGCTGCGGGATCGGAAGGAAGGGCTGCGTGTCCACCGAAACGCTTCATGACAAGATCAAAGCCCTGATGCCCCGGGCCCGCCGCGACTTGGCAGACATGGTCTCCTTTCGATCGGTGTACGACGCGGCGCAGTTCCCGCCCACTGAATGCGCGCAGATGGTCGAATGGCTGCTCGCCGCGTTCACCGATGTAGGCGTTCAGGACGTGCTCGGCTACGCGACCCCGGACGGCAGCGTCGCTGTCTGCGGCCACGCCGCGGGACCACCCGGTGCCCCGACCGTGCTGCTGTATTTCCATCACGACGTGCAGCCACCGCTGGACGACGCGGCCTGGAACACACCGGTCTGGAAGCTGACCGAGGTCGACGGGCGCTGGTACGGCCGCGGGGCGGCCGACTGCAAAGGCAACATCGCGATGCATCTGACCGCGCTGCGCGCACTCGCGGGCGAGCTCCCCGTCACCATCAAGATCGTCGGCGAGGGGTCCGAGGAGCAGGGCACCGGTGGGCTGGAAGCGTTCGTTCCGCAGAACGCGGATCTGCTGCGGGCGGACGCCATCCTCGTGTGCGACACGGGCAACTTCGCAGTCGGCGCCCCCAGCCTCACGACCAGCCTGCGCGGCCTGGCCAACGTCGTGGTCACGGTCGAAACACTGTCGAGCCCGATGCATTCCGGTGTGTTCGGCGGGGGCGCCCCGGACGCGTTGGCCGGACTGATCCAGATGCTGGCGAGCCTGCGTGACGAGCGCGGCAACACCACCGTGCGCGGTCTCGACGCGAACCAGAGCTGGGACGGCGTCGACTATCCCGCCTCCCAGTTCCGCATCGACGCCAACGTCCTTGACGGGGTCGACCTGTCGGGGGACGGCCGGATCGCCGACATGGTCTGGGCACGCCCGGCTGTGACAGTTCTGGGCATCGACTGCCCACCCGTCGTCGGATCCGCGAGCGCCATTGCACCGCGGGCCCGCGCGCGGATCAACCTGCGGGTGCCGCCGGGACTGAATGCCCGCACAGCACAGGATCTGCTCGTCGAGCATCTGTTGGCGGTCGCCCCCTGGAACATGCGGGTCGACATCACACGTGAAGCCGACGGTGCACCGTTCACCGGCTCCCTCGGCGGCCCGGCCTACGACGCGATGTCGCGGGCGATGAAGACCGTGTACGACACAGACGTCATCCAGCAAGGCCAAGGCGGGTCGATCCCGCTCTGCAACGTCTTCAAGGACACCTTCCCCGAAGCCGAGATCATGTTGATCGGCGTCGAGGAGCCCCGGTGCTTGATCCATGCGCCGAACGAGAGCGTCGCCCCGTCCGAGATCGAGAACATGGCACTGGTCGAGGCGCTCTTCCTGCAGAACTACGCCGCACAGCGGGGGACGTCGTGATCAGCGTCGCCCTGCCCTCTGCCATCTGTGAGTCGACTGGCGCCGGCGCCCCCTCATGATCCTTATGTTCGTCGGCGCCGTGCCCGTCCTGATGATGGTCTTCCTCGTGGGCATGCAGTTGCTGGAGACCGCGGTGCTGCGGGCGAACGGCTCGCTCAGCGCCCGATGCCCTGATCGGAGAACGACAGTGACCTACTCGATCCTCGGCTGGGATGCGGCCAACGGCGACCTCGGGGTCGCCGTCCAATCCAAGTTCCCGGGAGTCGGCAGTCTCGTTCCGTACGGCGAAGCGGATGTCGGTGCTGTGGCGACGCAGGGATTCGGGAACCCTCGACACGGTTCTGGCGGGTTGCTGCTCATGAGGTGCGGCGCCACGCCACAGCAGGCGATTGACGTCCTGCTCAACGGCGACCCCAAGAGCAGCCAACGGCAGTTCGCACTGCTCGACCGCAGTGGGCGCGCGGGCGCCTATACCGGGGTCGAGCTGCATACCTGGGAGGGTTGGTCCGGTAGCTGCGAAGGCCTCCACTGCGTCGCGCTCGGAAACGGTCTCGCAGGCAAGGACGTCGTCGAACATATGGTGAAAACCTTTGAGGACTCGCGCGCGACTCCTCTTGCCCAGCGGTTGATGACAGCCCTCGAAGCGGGCCAACGGGCAGGCGGTGACATTCGCGGCCAGCAGTCTGCCGCACTGCTGGTAGTGCGCCGCGACGGTGGTTACGGAGCACTGGATGATCGCCATGTGGTGATCTCCATCTATGATCATCCGGAGCCCATCGTCGAACTCGTCAGGTGCTACGCGCTGCACAGGCTCTCCTACTTCCCCAGTGATCCTTCGAAGCTGGTGCCGATCGGGCCTGAACTGGCCGTCGAGCTGAAGGGCCTGATGGCCGCGCAGGGCTTCTACAAGGGGCAGCCGGACGACGGGTGGGACGCGGACGTCCGGAGACGGTGGGCGCTCTTCCTGGGCAGTGAGAACTACGACAACCGCGTCAACGACGGGGAGCTGCTCGATCTCGAGGTCTTGGCTGACCTACGCGGCAAGTACGGACGACTCAGCGAAAAGGCGAGGTAGCGATGTGCAGGTGGATGGCTTACTCCGGCAGCCCGGTCCTCGCCGACGATCTGCTGTTCCGGCCGGAACACTCGATCATCGACCAGAGTCTGCACGCTCGGCTCGGTGGTGTCACGACGAACGGTGACGGCTTCGGCATCGGTTGGTATCCGGAGGGCGGTGGATCGGCGCCTGCCGTGTTCAAGGGCACCCATCCGGCCTGGAACGACCAGAATCTGCGTGAGGTCGCCTCGCAGATCCGTACACCGTTGCTGTTCGCGCACGTCCGGGCCTCGAGCGGCACCCCGGTGCAGCGCAGCAACTGCCACCCGTTCCGATACGGCCAATGGCTGTGGATGCACAACGGATCGCTCGCCGGGTTCGAGGTGGTCAAGCGCGAGCTCCTGGCGGCGGTGGATGATTCGCTGTATCCGCAGATCGAAGGATCCACCGACACCGAGACCTTGTTCTTCCTCGCCCTCACGTTCGGCCTGACCGATGACCCAGCAGGCGCGGTCGCCCGCGCGGTCGGTTTTGTCGAAGAAGTGGGCCGAAAGCACGGCGTCGAGTATCCGGTCCACATGACGGCGGCCACCAGCGACGGCGAGTCGATCTGGGTCTTCCGCTACTCCAGCGAGAAAGCCACGAGTTCCCTGTTCTACTCGACCGACGTGTCCCAGTTGCGGCAGCTCTATCCCGAGTTGCCGGTTCTCGACGAACTGGGCAACGACACCCGCTTCATCGTCTCGGAGCCGCTGCGGGCCCTCCCGGGCGCGTGGAACGAGGTGCCAGAGGGCTCCTGGGCGCTGGTCCGGCGAAACGAGCAAGAGATCCAGCCGTTCCGGCCCTAGATCGGACGGGGGCTGCTCGTGGAGACTACGGCGATCTTGCTGATCACGGCGGTGTTGTTCCTGTGGGGCGTCCTTTCCGGCCGTCTGGAGCGCGCCGATCTGACCGCGCCGATCATCTTCGTCACTGTCGGGGGGTTGTTCGCTGCCGTCGGCCTCGTCGACGCGCCATCGGTCACGCAGATACTCAAGCCGCTCGTCGAGATCACCCTGGTGTGGGTGCTGTTCTCGGACGCCGCGGGCATACCGTTCGGGCAAATGCGTCGTGACGTCGGACGGATTGCCCGCCTGCTGGGCGTCGGGCTGCCCCTGACCGTCGCCGCCGGATGGGCGCTGGGCGAGTGGTTCTTCCCGAGCTTGGGCGTCTGGCTCACGCTTTTGGTGGCCGCCGCGCTCGCTCCGACCGACGCCGCCCTGGGGCTACCGGTCGTCGTGAATCCCGCCGTGCCGTTGAGCATTCGCAGACTGATAACGGTCGAGAGCGGCTTGAACGACGGCATCGTCACGCCGGTGGTGATGTTTGCGCTTGTCGCTGCCGTGTCCATAGCGGAACTCGAAAGCGCGCCCGGCCTGCCGGAAGCGCTGGCCGAACTGGGCATCGGTGTGGTCGTGGGCGTCGTTGTCGGCCTCGCGGGTGGGCGCGCGTTGCGGTGGGCACGCATGCGAAAATGGGCGGCGGACGACTTCGTCGGCATCGCCGTGCTGGCCCTCGCCTTGGTCGCCTACACGGCGTCCGTGGCCGTTCATGGGAATGGTTTCGTCGCGGCCTTCTGCGGAGGTCTCGCCTTCGGCGCCGCGGCGGGGCGCCGCGCTGAAGCGGAACTGGTGTTCCTCGAGCAAGCAGGCACCTTGGTGTCGTTGCTCGTCTGGTTCGCGTTCGGAGCGGTCGCCATCCCGATCGTGTTCGAACGGGTGGACCTCGCCATCCTGGCCTACGCCGTCCTGAGCCTCACGCTCGTGCGGATGGTGCCGGTCGCCTTGGCGTGTCTGGGTACGGGCCTCGACCGCAAGACGGTGCTGTTCGTTGGCTGGTTCGGCCCGCGGGGGCTGGCGTCGCTGGTCTTCGCCTTACTCGCCCTCGAGGAGCTCGGTACCGCCGCTGACGACGTCATCGCCATCATCGGAGTGACCGTCCTCCTGAGTGTGCTCGCACACGGCCTCAGCGCGAGTCCGCTGGCTGCTCGGTATGGAAGAGCGTCACACTTCGGCGTGGACGACGAGTGACGCTCGTCGTTCTTCTCAGCGGGAGAGGGCGAGGTTCACCGCGGCGAGCCATCGACATTCCGCGGCGATGGCCTCGGTCGTGGCACGGAGGACGGCGGCCGCCACGGCTGGGTGATCGCTGGTGAGCCGGTCGAGCGCCGTGTCGGTCAACACGAGCATCGCGACCTCGGTCTCGGCTGTCAGCCGGGTCGGTGTCGTCTCGGGCGCGGCGACGGCGAGGGAGCCCACCGCCGTGCCTGCGGAGCGTGCCGCAATCCGTGGACTGAGCAGTCCGGTTGCCGGGTCCGGTTCTGCGTTCTCGTGTTCGATGGCCACCCGGCCGCGCGTGATGAACATGAGCGCCTCGCCCGGTCCCCGCTCTGGCCCGACGACCTGGCCGGGCTGGTAGTGCCGGGTATCCAGGGCCTTCGCCAACACCTCGAGGTCCGCCGCGCAGAGTGCTCGGCAGAGGTCGTTTTCTTCCAGCGGAATGTCCTCGACCGGCCCGGATAGGCCTGCGTCGGCGACGAGGGCGTCCTCACATCGTTCGACGGCGTCGGCCGCGGACGGGTAGCGCTCCACGAAGGGCAGGAAGCCCTGACTCCAGCGGCCGGACAGGAGAGGCTGCACGCCCGTGGCCGCCAGGCGTCCGATCGCGTCGGCGAGCAGGCGTTCCGAGGCGGGGTCGAGTCGACTGACGCGGGCCGCGTCGAAGATGAGCCATCGGCTTGTCTCCGAGGCGGCCCGTCGCGCGATCAGCTCCGCCTGCCGGAAAGTGATCACGCCCTGCAGCTCGTAGACGACGATCGCCCGGGCCTGGTCGGCCAAGACCGTCCGCTCCCGCCGGGGACGGTGGCGCCGCGAGCGGATCTCGCCGCCGTCGATCCGACGGCGTATCGGGGCCGAGTCGGTGGCCGGTGGGCGCATGACGTGGAGTCCGAACCGTTCGGACAAGCGCTCGCAGGCCGCGATACCGCGCACGCTGTTGCCTTGGTGATCCAGCCGGGGGCTGTACGTGCCGATTCCGAACTGACCGGGCAGGGCCACCGCGATCCCGCCGCTGACCCCGCTCTTGGCGGGGAGCCCGGTGCGGAGCACCCACTCCCCGGAGAAGTCGTACAACCCGCAGGTCAGCATCATCGACAACACGTGCGTGACGACCTGCGCGTCGATGACCACCTGGCCGGTCACGGGGTTGCGGCCGCCGTTGGCGAGGGTGGCGGACATGACCGCAAGATCGCGCGCGGTGACCGTGAGCGAGCACTGCGCGCAGTAGACCGCCAGTGCGGCCTCGACCTCGACGTCGAGCGATCCCATGCTGCGCATCAGGTAGGCGATGGCGCGGTTGCGGTCCGCGGTGGCCAGCTCGGAGGCGAGTACCCGCTCGTCGAGGGAGAGTGGGCGCGCCGCGAACGCGGAAAGGCCCTCGGTGATCCGTTCGATCCGCGACGTCGGGTCCTGGCCATCAACCAGGTTGGAGGTGACGATGGCACCCGCGTTCACCATCGGGTTGAGCGGGCGTCCGGTGTGCGGTTCGAGCGTGACCGCGTTGAAGGGGTCGCCAGTGGGCTCCACTCCGACGGCGGACAGCACCGCGTCGAGGCCGCGGTCCTGGATCGCAAGAGCGAGGACGAACGGTTTCGACACCGATTGGATCGTGAACGGGTGCCGGACCTCTCCTATTTCGTAGAGCACGCCGTCCAGGGTTGCGAGCGCCACTGCACAGACGTCCGGATCGGCGCCTGCCAATTCCGGGATGTAGGAGGCGACACGTCCGCCGGTGGCCGTCAGGATCTCGTCGTGGATCCGCGCGAGCAGGTCACTGACCGGATCGGCAACCATCGGCACCCGCCCTTTCCGCTGGTACCTATGGTCTCCGGCTCGGCCGAACGGACGCATCGCCCGCGCGAGGTGACCAAGAATGCGGGCTACGGGGATCAGTTCTCGGCTGGGGAGTGGGCCTGCAGAGCTCGGACGCGGCCGAACGGCTCGATCGAACGCCGAAATCACCCTGGACAGATGGGAGGCGCAAGCCGTTGGCGGGCCAGCTTTGACGGGTAGCGCACGGTTGACGGGAGAACTCCGCGATGAGCACGCAAGCCACGTCTGGAACAACTGCCACGCACCAGCAGCCCACCACTGAGGTGAGCGGGTTGGCCATGTTCGCGGGCATCATGCTGATCATCTCGGGTTTGTGGGCTTGTCTCGCCGGGATCTCGGGGATCCTGGCTGACAAGATCTACGTCACGACTCCGCAATATGTCTACTACTTCGACATCACCGCCTGGGGTTGGACGCACCTGGTCCTCGGCGTCATCGTGGCGGCCGTCGGTGTCGGCGTCGTCATGGGAACGACGTGGGGGCGCATCCTCGGCATCACGGTGGCCGCAATCAGCATGATCGTCAACTTTGCGTTCATCCCGCACTACCCGTTCTGGTCGATCTCGATCATCGTGGTGGATGTGCTGATCATCTGCGGACTCACCATCAGGCCCACGGCTGAAGCCTGACGTCTCGGCAACCGTGCCCGACCGAGAAGGTCCTGCTGTGATGGCGCAGACCGAGTCCTCGGAGGTCGGCCCGGGCAGCACGGCGATGCCGCGAGGCCTCGTCGTCATACTCGGGTGCACCGGACTGCTGGTGACGACGCTGGCCCTGCGGGAGTTCTCGTCGGTAATCTCGCCCGTCCTGCTCGCGCTGGTGCTGGTCATCGGTCTCCACCCGCTGACGGGGCTGCTAGGCAGGCACGGTGCCCCCAAGTGGCTGGCGATCACCTGCACGCTTCTTGCACTCTTCGCGATAATCCTCGGCCTCGCGGTGGCGTTCGCCCTGTCCCTCGCGCAGCTCGGCGCGGTCCTGCCGACCTACCAGGACCGTTTCAACGCCTTCCTGGTGGATCTGGAGGCCTGGCTCGCCACGCTCGGCATCGGCCAGGACCAGCTCAACGCCGCGCTGGGCCAAGTATCGTTCGGCCGTGTCGCAGGCGTCGTCACGGATCTGCTCGGCGCGTTTGCGGGCGCGTTCTCCAACCTCGTCCTCCTGTTGTTGGTCGTCCTGTTCATGGGGCTCGACGCGACCTATTTTTCCCGAAGGCTCGCCAACGTCGGCGGCAAGCCGAAAGCGGTCGTCAACGCGCTGGGCGACTTCGCCCACGGCACCCGCATATACCTGGTGGTCTGCACGGTATTCGGGTTGATCGTCGCGTTGATCGACACGACTTTCCTGTGGATCGTCGGAGTGCCCCTCGCGTTGTTGTGGGGCCTGCTGGCGTTCGTCACGAACTACATTCCCAACGTCGGCTTCATCATCGGGCTCGTGCCGCCCGCGCTGCTCGCCCTGCTCGAGGGTGGCCCGGAACTGATGATCAGTGTGATCGCCGCCTACAGTGTGGCCAACTTCGTGATCCAGTCGGTCATCCAGCCCAAGTTCGTCGGCGATGCGGTGAACCTCTCGCTCACCTTGACCTTTCTGTCCCTCATCTTCTGGTCCTTCGCGATCGGCCCGCTCGGCGCGATCCTGGCCATTCCGCTCACGCTCCTGGCGAAGGCGGTGTTGCTGGACGTGGACCCGCAAACCCGTTGGATCTCCGGGCTGCTCGAGAGCGGTCCCGCGGACAACGACGGGCAAGCCGCCGTTGCGGGCGATTCGCCCGACCGTGGCTCGCCCGCGGCACCCGATGCTTCGCACGTCTCGGTCCGCCGAGCCGAGCCGCCCGACCTCCTGACCAAGGACGGCCAGGTCTACGACCGACGTCCACCCACTGCGCAGTAGCCGGGGATGAAGACGCAGGGAGCAGGCGGCCTGCAGACTACTGGCCGCGATGTCCGGGACGGGTTGATCGGTCTGGTCACGACAGGCCTGGCCCTGCTCGCGGCCGCGTGGATCCTCGATGGACTGACCATCTCGCCGTGGTGGACGGCCCTTGTGGTCGTGGCGGTCATGGCCGTAGCGGACGCGCTGGTCCGGCCGATGTTGCGCGCCCTCGCCGAGCGCACCGGGGCGGTGGCCGCACTCTTGCTGGGTGTTGTCGTGCAGATCGCACTGTTCGAGCTTGCGCTGCTGGTTGTGCCCTCTGTCATGACCACCTCGATCGGCACTGCGGTGGCGACTCTGGTGATCGTTGCGCTGGTGTCGGTCGTGACGCGCTGGGTTCTCGGTGTCAACGACAGCTCCTACCTCGTCGCGGACCTGATCCGGCGCGGTGAGCGGCGCCGCCGAAGATCGGCCGACGGCGTGGACGAAGGGTGCTCGTCGATCGGAGTGGTCGTAGTCCAGGTGGACGGGCTCCCGTTCCCCCTGTTGCAGCACGGGATCGTCTCGGGCGTCCTGCCGACGTTGGCCCGCTGGGTGCGCTCCGGCAGCCACGACGTCACGCCGTGGTGGGCGCGGGTTCCCTCGACCACGCCCGCGAGCCAGGCGGCCCTGCTGCACGGCACCAACGACGGTATACCGGCTTTCCGCTGGTATGAGAAGTCGACCGGCCGACTGCTGGTGGCCAACCGTCCCAGCGACGCCGCAGAGATCGAGGTGCGCCTGTCGAATGGTCGCGGGCTGCTCGCCGATGGCGGGGTGAGCGTTTCGAACATCTTCACCGGCGACGCCCCGTCCGCGTTCATGACGATGAGCCGCGTGCGCGGTCGGGGCGGTCTGGGTCCGGGTGGCAGCTACGTCCGGTTTTTTGCCAGCCCTTTCGTGTTTCCCCGCGCCCTGGTCCTGACCATCGGCGAGATGATAAAGGAGCTCTATCAGGGCAGGCGGCAGCGCCTGCGCGGAATCGAGCCGCGCGTCGATCGGCGCGGCGCCTATGTGGCACTTCGCGGGCTGACCAACGTACTGCTGCGCGATCTCAACGTCGCATTGGTTGCCGAGCACATGATTGCGTGCGCACCGGTCATCTTCGTCGATCTCGTCGACTACGACGAGATTGCCCACCATGCGGGGATCGCCATGCCGGAGTCGCTCGCCGCATTGGCGGGCATCGACCGGGTTCTGGGCACGCTCGAGAAAGTGGCGGCTGCCGCGGCACGGGACTATCGCT
This sequence comes from Pseudonocardia sp., assembly GCA_036401495.1. Classification (GTDB taxonomy): domain Bacteria; phylum Actinomycetota; class Actinomycetes; order Mycobacteriales; family Pseudonocardiaceae; genus Pseudonocardia. Next base: position 18,284 of record DASWUV010000203.1, read on the forward strand.
TTGTCGTCCTCTCCGACCATGGGCAGAGCCAGGGGTCGACGTTTCGGCAGCTGTCCGGGCGCAGTCTGGAGGCGGCGACCCGGGAACACACCGGCGCCGCGACCGCCTCGACGCTCGACGAGACCGGCGACGTCGAGGCCTGGGGACCGCTGAACGCCATGCTCGCCGAGGTCCTGTCGGCTGTGCGACCGCGACAACGATCAGGCCACCCGGACGGTCACGGCGGCTCGGGGGTCGTGGTCGGACCGCAGCGCAGCACCCCGACCGTCCCGGTTGTCGACTCGTCTGACCGTGCACGACCTGAGCTGGTCGTCGTCGGCTCCGGCAACCTCGGGTTGATCTGGTTCCCGCGACTGGCGGGCCGCGTGCCGATCGAGGAGCTACGGCGTCGGTTCCCCGCGTTGATTCCGGGCCTGCTTACGGAGCCCGGGGTGGCCTTCGTCGTGGCGGACAGCGCGCGTGGGCCACTGGCTGTCGGCCCGGACGGCGTGCACGTGCTCCTCGAGGGCCTCGTCGAGGGCAGGGACCCGCTGACCCCGTTCGGGCCCAGGGCCTCGGCCGACCTCGCGCGTGTCGCCGTCATGGACACCGCTCCGGATCTCTATGTGCACTCCACACTCGATCCGCGCACCCATGAGGTGCACGCGTTCGAGGAGCTGGTCGGCTGTCATGGCGGTCTCGGCGGCTGGCAGAACCACGCTGTGCTCGTCCATCCGGCAGGTTGGCCCGTGGACGCCGACCTGCTCGACCAGACCGTCATCGGTGAATCACTGCTCTACGGGGCCGACGCTGTTCACCGGCAGCTCGTTCGGTGGCTGGAGCGCTGCGGGGTTCGCCACCTTCCCGCGCCGAAGACCGCAGGCGACACCGGTTGCCGCGGGAACTCACCCGAGGGCCACGCCTTCGGAGCCTGAGGGCTCGGGGTCGGGCAGGCGCATCATCCGGAAAGAATTGCCGAGGCCGAGGAGCCCGGCGAGCAGCGGGACGAGCAGGGCGACCTGCAGAGCGATGGGTCGCGCCTCGGTGTTGATCCGGATGATCTCGTCGCGGATCGGCGGTGGTTCGTCGGCCACGACTTCCACGAGCTGCGTGTTGCTCATGAGTTCCGCGTCCTCTTCCAGCGCCTGCGCAACCCGCTGTTGATCGGCAGGCGGTAACACCGCACTGGAAGCGGCCAAGCTGGTGAACGTGGTCGCGAGCGTCGCCAGCATGATGGCTCCGGCGAACGCAAGACCGAAGGACAACCCGAACGATCCCGCGGCCGAGTTGGCGCCTGCCGCCTCGCTCACCCGTTCGTCGGAGATCGGGGCGAGCGTGTAGTTGTTGAGCTGCGAAACCAACAAACCCAATCCCGAGCCCGCGATCAGCAGGGGGAGGATGAGAGCCCAACCGAACTCGGCACGGGGCACGATCGGTATCAGCACCGCGATGCCGACCACATAAAGCAGGAATCCCATCCGGACGATACTGCTCGGACGTCGCTTGCCTGCCTTTTTCCCGGCGAGCAGAGCAACGGCGAACATGCTGAGCGAGAGCGGGGCGAGGGACAACCCTGCTTGCAGGGCGTTGTACTCGAGCACCATCTGCAGGTAGATCGGAAGTGCGATCATGGTGCCGCCCAGCGCGATCTGTTGCAGCATCTGCTGGGAGATCCCCAGGCGGAAGGGCTTTGACCTGAACAGGTCGGGGTCCAGCAGCGTCGGCCTCCCGGCGCGCTTGCCCCGTAGGAGCCAGTAGACCAACCCCGCCATCGCGAACGCTCCCGCGGCGAGGACCGCACCGACGGCTTCACCGCCCTCCTGCCACACCAGGATGCTCAGCACGATTCCGCCCATCCCCACGATGGAAAGGGCTGCGCCCACGACGTCGATGTGGCGGGGCCCGGTATAGGGCACGTCGCGCACGAGTCGGATACCGCTCAGAATGGCGATGATGATCACGACTTCGAGGGCGAACCCCACGCGCCACGAAAGGAAGGTGGTAATGAAGCCACCGAGCAATGGTCCGACCGCTGCGGCGACCGCCGCTGCTGCCCCGACGAGAGCGTAAACCCGCTTCTGCGCCGCTCCCTCGAAGTTGCCGTGGATGAGTGACTGCATGGCAGGCAGCAGCAGTGAGGCGCCGATTCCCCCGATAATGGCCCAGAAGATGATGATCGCGGTCAACGACTGTGCGAGGGTCATGGCGGTCGCGCCGATGGCGTAGCCGAGCAGGCCAAGGACGTAAGCCCGTCTGCGCCCGATGAGATCACCGACCTTGCCGCCGATCAGGATGAACGCGGCGGAGACCAGTGCTTCCAGGGCGATCGCGGACTGGACGCCGCTGACGGTCGTCTTGAGATCTCGAACCACCGCCGATATCGAGACGTTCATCAGTGACGTGTCGACGACGAGAACGAACATCGCCATGGCGAGCAGGATGCCGAGAAGCCGTCTGCGCCCCGAGAGTTCCCCGGAGTCGCTCGCGCTGAGTCGTTCGGTCACCGGTCTCCCATCGCAGCGCTCATCGAAGCGGGCAGGTTCGCATCCGGCAGTTACGGCGGCATCACCCCAGCGGGATGACCGCGATGCTGGAGGACGGACGGCGTGGCGAGGGGCTGCGAGCTTCGGGAATCACCTCGGAGGGGCGGTGCGGAGTCGCCGGTGTCCATCGACAGTGCTCCAGGCTGCAGGCGGACCTGCCCGCACGGAGGAGGAAGATCATGAGCGTTCCGGTCGCGCGCCCCGTGACCGGTGCGCAGCGGATCGCGGCGGTGGTCGCCTTGCTGTCCGGGGGACTGACTGTGGTCCTGGCCGTGACCGTTGCGGTCGCCCGCTTTCCCAGCGGGCTGGGCGTGCTGGCCTGCATCGTCCTCGCGATGGCGGCGGCGTGGTTCGCGGTGGTGCGCCGCGGGACACCGCGGGTGACGGGGATGGCCGTCGCCGCCGTCGCCCTCGCTGGGGCCGGTGCGCTGCTGTTCCGCAACAATGGATGGGGCTTCCTGATCGGACTCGCGATCGGGGTTGCGATCTGGCACGCGGCGGCCCGCGCCGCGTTCCGGGTCCATCTGCGGCTGCCTGCTGCCGAGCCTCCCCAGCGCCCCGTGCTGTTCATCAACCCGTGGTCCGGCGGCGGGAAGGCAGCGAAGGTCGGTCTGGCCGAGCACGCTTCCCGTCGCGGGATCAGAACGGTGGAGCTGCACCGCGGCGACGACCTCAAGCAACTCGTCAGTGATGCCGTCGCCGCGGGGGCCGACGGGCTGGCCGCAGCGGGTGGGGACGGCACGCAGGCCGTGGTCGCCACGGCCGCCGCCGAGCACGATCTGCCCTACGCCTGCATCCCGGCGGGTACGCGCAACCACTTCGCTCTGGACCTGGGGGTCGACCGCGAGGACGTGGTGGGGGCGCTGGACGCGTTCGTCGACGGGGGCGAGCATCTCGTCGACCTCGGCGAGGTCAACGGGCAGGTCTTCGTGAACAACGTCTCGATGGGCCTGTACGCCGAGGCGGTGCAGAGCGACGGCTACCGCAACGCGAAGATCCGCACTCTGCTGGACACCGTCCCAGCGGTCTTCAGCCCGACGGGCTCCGAGCTCGACCTGCGCTGGGTCGCACCCGACGGCGTGGCCCACACCTCGGCCGCGACGATCCTGGTATCCAACAACGCCTACCGGTTCGGCCATGCCGTCGGGTCGGGGACCCGTCCGCGGATCGACGGGGGCAGCCTCGGTGTCGCCGTCGTGCCCGCGCGGGGGGAGAACGGCGGGGGTCGCCATGCCGCCGCGTCGCCGCTGCGTCAGTGGACGACTGCCCAGTTCGAAGTGAATTCGGCGAACCCCGTTCCGCTGGGCATCGACGGTGAGGCTGTCGTGCTCGAACCGCCGGTCTACTTCCGGATCCGGCCCGGCACGCTGCGGGTACGGATCTCGCCCCGGCATCCGGGGGCGTCGCCGTCGGCGATGGAGCCCGACCGGCTCGGCGACAGCCTGCGCGCGTTGGCCGCGATCGCGGCCGGTCGGCTGCCCCCGGCGCGAGCACTTGCCAGTTGACGTAACAGTGGAGGAATGAGATGGGCAAGCTCGGCAAGAGGATGTCCAAGTTCGCGCATTCGCCGAAGGGCCAAAAGATGCGGGCCAAGATGCTGCGGACGGCCAAGGACCCGAAGACGCGGGCGAAGCTCGAGAAGAAGTTCGGGAAGAAGCGCTAGTCAGGAGTAACCCGTGGCTGCCGTCGATGATCTGAGCGAGCTGGTCGAACGGGCGTCCGCGGCAGAGCGGGCTGCGCTCGCGGCGAAGTGGAAGGGGCGCTCCGACGTCGACGCGCTGCGCCGCAGGGTCCGGCGGGTCATCGACGAGCAACGCGACGTGGAGCGGCGCTCGACCAGTCCTGCCGGGATCTCGGCCCGGCGGTCCGGCATCCGGGCGGCAATGCTCATCGGCGACCCCGACGCGACCGAGGCGGCCCAGACCGAGGTGGACGCGGTGGTCGCGGTGACCATCGCACGGCTGGCTCTGCTCGAAGCCCACCTCGCGGTGCTCGACGCCCGACTCGCCCGGATCGACGCCGGTGACGCCGAACCCGCGGCGGCCGCGGTCGACGGGCACGTCCCGCTGGCCGGACGCAACGCGGTGAGTCGGCACGGTCCGGCGCTGGCCCACGGGGTGCGCGGGGAGATCGGCTACATCCTGACCCGCAAGCCCCGCACGGTGGTGCGCAGCCTGGCCATCAGCCTGGCGATGGGCCTGCTCTACCTCGGCTTCCTCCGGGCGTTCGAATGGGACACGAAACAGCGTCTCCTGCCCTATCTCGGCCTATGGGTGATCTCGGTGGTGATGGGCGGCGCCGTGTGCATCAACGCGATGAGCTTCGACGCCATGCGGGTCCGCGCCGCGCTCGACAGCGGCGCTCGGCTGTGGCACCTGCTGGTCATCAAGAACCTGGCGTTGGCCTGCCTCGTCGCACCGCTCGGCTTCCTGCTCAGCGGCCTGCTCGCCTGGCGGGCAGCCGACCTGGGCGCGTTCTTCAAGGCATGTGCATTGATGCTCTGTTTCATTCTGCTGTGGCTGGGGGTCGGCAACGTCTTGTCGATCTTCCTGCCGATCCGCGACGAGCCTCTGCTGAAGCGCAGGAGTTCGGGCAGCCTCAAGCAGTTCCTCATTGCCTTCACCGTGTCCTACCTGATCGGCTACCTCGTGAACCTGATGCTGATCTGGCGGGTGTTCGCAGCCCAAGAGCTGTCGGCGAGGCTGGGCAGCGTGGTCATTCCAGCGGTCCTGGTGGTGGTCAGCAGCGTCGTGATGTGGATGCTGCTGACCGTGTTCGCTGTCGCGCTCTCCCAGCAGCCGAAGATCCGCCGCGGCTTGCTGCGCGAGATCAGCGACTACACCTCCAACGCCGAGGCCGAGGCGTTCGCGCAGGAGGCTGCGCGGACCGGGTCGGGGCACTGAGCTGCTTGCCGCAGCTACCGCTTCGGGTTCGTGCTCCGCGTGAGCCACCACTGCCAGGCAAGCGTCACGATGATGGCGCCTGCGAGCGAGCCGACGATTCCACTCGGGCGCAGCGCCACACCGTCGCCGGAGAGCAGGCTGGCGACGAGGCCGCCGATGAAAGAGCCCACGATGCCTGCCGCTAGCGCACGTCCCCAGGCGATGCCCTGTGCGGGCTTGCCGACGATGAGCTGTGCGGCGGCCCCGACGAGCATCCCGAACAAGATGATGCCGAGAATGAGCATGTCGAGAGCCTATGCACGAGCACGACCCTTGCTGATCACCCTGGCGGGATGAGGGCGGTCGCGCGTCCTTGGCAACACAATCCGTCCGCGGCCCTGTACGGCCGCCACGACGGAAGGCGCAAGGGTTGCGACGACGGCGACTGGCGGTGCTGCTTTCGTTGCTCATCGTGGCGTGGAGCGCCCAGGCGCCGGGCCGGGCCGCCGCGTTCGGCACGATCGACAGCGGGGGCCAGAACCGCGAGCACGAACGCATCACGCGGGCCGCACTCGCCTGTGCAGGCGACGCGGGCACTGAGCCGGACTGCTTCCAGCCGAGATCCATCGACTACCTCGCAGGCCACGACCGGGAGTTCGGGGCCGTCGGTGCGCCCGACAGGGACGAGCTGTCCAACCCGGCCGCGCACTGCGACAACGCCGACTTCCTGGCAGGCAGCTACCCGCGCACCCGCGACCAGGCCACCGCCTCCCTCATCGACTGTGTGAACCAGATGCGTGCGCAGCTCGGCGGGAGTGCAGACAGCGCGAAGGGCCTCCTGGACGAACGCGGACAGGTAATCGCAGGCGAGGTGAGCCTCCAACCGGAGTGCAACCCGCGCGAAGGCGAGGAGCACCGCGCCAAGTGCGCGTCGCTCGAAGGACTCGGACGGGTACTGCACGGGGCGCAGGACTTCTACGCGCACAGCAACTGGGCCGACGCGGCGGACCCCGCCCGTCCCATCGGGGACGAGAACCCCCCGGGGCTGAACCTGCCGGGCCCGAGTCCGGTGCTCGACCTGCGCAGCGCAACCACCCCGCGCCTGCCACCCGGGCTCACGACCGGCTGCTTCGTCGTGAAGGACGAGATCCCCGGTGTCGGTGCGTGCGCCTCGCGGGTGACACACGCAGCGCTCAACAAGGACCGAGGTCTCATCGACCCTGCCACGGGACGGACAACCAACCCCACGACACCCCGTGGCAAGGTCGGCGACAACTTCGCCAAGGCAGTGTCCGGGGCGATCGCCGAGACCCGCCGCCAGTGGCAGGACCTCCGCTCGGAGCTGAGGGCCGTGTACGGAAAGGACAAGGGGGAGCGCATGATCTGCGCGCTCACCCACGACGATCCGGCGACCGACTGTCAGGGCGGCGGGTGGAGCCGTGTCGTCGTCATCCTGCTTGTCGCCGCCGTGGTTGTCGCGGTGGCCGTCGGGATGGTCGTGGCGGCGCGGCGCAGGCGCCGACCTGCATCACCCCGGACGGGCTAGCCGGGGCCGGGCTGAGCTGTGGTGATCGCCGAGAATGGGACATGAGCGCTGTATATGCCGCTCATGTCCCATTTTCGGTGATCATGCCCCGGCCGAAGGGCTAGCGCCGTCGCACCATCCGCCGCGCGGTCCGACGTCCTGCGCGTCGTCCGGTGCGGCGGGCCATCCGCCTGTGAGGACCCAACATTTCGGCACACCTTTCTGTAGGTCTAGAGCGCGTCCGCCGACGCACCCGCCAGTGCCTCGGCCTCTTCTGCAGCCACCAACCCCACCGCGACGAGGTCCAGCGGGCTCACGAACTCCGACGCCAACCGCACCCCTCGCGCCCTGGCGATCGCATCCCGCAGCGGGATCGCCCAGCGGTGATCGAGCAGGACGAGTGCGGCGGCGGAGTCCGGCGGGATGTCAGCCAGCGCGTCCCAGGCGTCCTCCCCGAACACGCCTCCCCGTTCCTCCACCAACGCAGCGCCCGCCTCGGCACCCGCCTCCGCGCCGACCCCGGCTCCGACCCCGACCAGAGCACCCACGATCGCGCCGAACTCCATCATCTCGCCGGTATCGAGCTGGCTCTCTTTGAGCACCGTCACCTCGCCGTTCGCGCCCTTCTGAACGGCGAGAAAGTCGATCACGCGCACCTTGTCGTCATCGCGCAGCCGCTCCAACTCCGCCCGGATCTCCCCATGAAACTCCGGACGGTCGAATCCCAGAACCAGCAACTGAACCGGACCGATCGTCATCGCGCTCCTCCTCCTTCTTCGTCCCCGATGACCGGAGGCTGCTCCTGGCCCGGCTGGGCGGCACCACCCGAGGGGGATGAGTCCGAACCGCAGGCTCGGACGCCCGTCAAGTCGGTGGCGGGCCGGACGGTCCGCCCCTTCGATGCGGCTCGTTGATGTCCTCGTCGTGCTGAGGAGAGGTCGAAGGCAACCGGCGCACCGAGATCAGCCGCAGGCCCATCCCGCTGCACCGTTCGAGGAGCTCGTGCAGGTTCGTCCCGTCGTCCAGCTCGGCGCAGATGGACGTCTGTGACCGGACCGTGGCCACCCGCGTGCCGGGGAACGCCCCCTGCCCCCGTTCAGACAGCCATCCCGCGACCCGCAGCTCATATCGTGCGCTCGCCATCGGCCACCTCCACCCGCGTGTCGTCGTCGCGGGCCACTGTTATCCCGTGCGATCGCCAGAACCTCGCCCATCGGGGGTGAGGGCCGATCAAACCGGCGCCGGCACGCTTGCCGAGGCAGGCGAGGCCCCCTCGGTACTCGCTTCGCGCCCTGTGGCGCCCGTGTCGAAAGGGGAGCGAAGCAGGTCGCCCGCAAGGCGACGCAGGCGGAGTCTTGCCGATTGGGGTGGTTGGAATGTGGTCGAGCGCGGCCGATGCGACATCAGCCGTCCGCTACCCCCGATGGCCCGGAAGCCTGCCCAGCCCGACCACGGTCACGCCGAGCTGCTCGAGCCGGGCGATGATCACGTGCAGCGCGGCCCAGAAGCGATCTTCGGGGCGATCAGGATGAGACCGGACCACCCGGAGCGGACGAGCTCTGGCACGTCGCCCGACGCGGAGAAGTTCTGGCCGCCGATCGTGACCCATGTCGTGGACCGGCCCGAGCTGCGCGCACTTCTGACCGCAAAGCTCGACGCGCCCGTCACCCTCGTCGCGGCCGCCGCGGGCTGGGGCAAGACCCTGCTGGCCGCATCCTGGGTCGCCGCGGGTGCCGGGGACCGCGCGGTGGCCTGGGTCAGTCTCGACCAGACCGACGACGACCCGAAGACGTTCTGGCGCACGGTCGCGACGGGCCTGACCCAGGTGGCGGGGACACAGGCCCCGGAACTGCGCCAGGTCATCGCGGGTGACGTGCCCGCGGAGGACCTACCAGGGACCGTCGTTGCCGGGCTCCGTCACGCGCCGCGGCCGATAGTGCTCGTGCTGGACAACCTGCACGAGATCGTCTCGCCGCAGGTGCACTCCGGTTTGGTGCGGCTTGTCGAACGCCCGCTGCCTGCGCTGTCGCTGCTGGTCAACACGCGCCGCGACCCGCCGTGGCCGCTGCCTCGTCTCCGCCTTGCGGGACTGGTGACCGAGGTCCGAGAGGCGAATCTTGCCTTTACGCCCGGCGTGGCGGCCGAGCTCTTTGCGCAACTGGAGGTCGACGTGGATGACGCGCAGCTTCAGCGGCTGGTCGACCGTACGGAGGGGTGGCCTGCGGGGCTGCGCCTGATCGCCCTTCACCTCAAGGGCCAGGATGACCTCCCGGCGGCCATAGCCGCCTTCTCCGGGGACGACCACAGCGTGGCGGGCTATCTGATCACCGAGGTGCTCGATCAACAACCTCCTGAGCGCATCGCCTTTCTCGAGAAGATCAGCGTCGTCGACCTCGTGTGCGCCGACCTTGCCGACGCGCTCACCGGCGAACACGACGGAGCGGCAATGCTGGCCGACCTCGCGGCGTCCCACCTGTTCGTCCTGGCCGTCGGCCCACCCGGCCGCTGGTACCGGCTGCACCGGTTGATCGCCGACATCCTGCGGGTCCAGCCGTCGCCACGAGCCGAGCGACGCGACCTGCACCGGCGGGCCGCGGAGTGGTTCCGACGCAACGGCATGCCGCTCGAGGCCATCGCTTCGGCGGTTGCAGGCAGGTTTTGGCCGCTGGCCGCGGACTTGGCAGGCGCGCACACCGTTGCGTTGACGATGGACGGCCGCAGCGGGGAACTCGAGCGGGTGTTGATGGCGATTCCGCGCACGGTGCTCGACGTTCATGCTGAGCTCGCCGCCGCGTTGGCGGCGACGCGCGTCTCGCGAGAGTCCGTCCTCGAGGTCACGGCGCTCCTCGAGCATGCCGGGGCGGCGGCCGGTGCGTTGTCTGAGCGGCGGGCTGCCCGAGTGGGCGTCCTACTGGATCTGAGCGCGGGCGCACTCGCCCGACGAGCAGGGGACTGGGAGTCGGCGGTCGCCGCGTTCCAGAGGGTGCCTGTCGACGGGGGCGAGCTCGCCGCACTGGACATCGTGAATGCCGACATGGTCCCGGTCTTCGTGAGCAGCAACCTCGGGGCCGCCGCTTACTGGGCCGGTGATCTGGCCACCGCCGAGCGGCATCTCGCGGCCGCCGCGGACGTCGAGCTGAGCGATCATGTCCCTGCCAAGCTCAACGCGATGGCTTACAGCGCCCTGCTCCGATGTGAGCGGGGGGAGCTCGACACTGCGCAAGCGGCCGCACGGGACGTCATCGCCGCGGCGGCCTCGGCTGGGCTGGTGAAGGCGCCGCAGCTGGCCGGTGCCTATCTCACGATGGCCAGGGTGGCCCTCGACCGCGGGGTCGCTGGTGATGCCGACGAATGGCTCAGCCGCCTCGCCGAGGTGGCGGTCGTGGCCCCTGAACCGCATCTTCAGCTGGCCACCGCTGCGCTGCTGGCCATGCGTCGCGAGGCCGCAGGCGAGCATGAGGCGGCCCTCGCCGCCCTGCGGATGCAGGAGGCGGTCGACCGTCGGCCCATCCCGCCCGGATTGCGCGAATGGTGCGCGCTCATCGAAGCCGCGCTGCTCGCACGCTCGGATGACTTCGGTGCCGTTCGTCACCTGCTGGAGCAACTGCCGCCCCCCGGGACGGACACGGGACGTATCGCCGTCGCGCGCCTGTACCTGTTCGTCGACGACGTTCCGGTCGCCGTCGCGATGCGTTCGGCGGCGGCCCCGGCAGAGCACGTGCGTGCGCGGGTCGACGAAGCCGTGCTCGACGCCATGCTCGCCACAGCTGTCGGCGACGAGCGGGGGGCGCTCGAGCGTATCGAGGATGCCCTGGCTGCTGCTGCGCCTTGGACCATGCGCCGTCCCTTCCTCGTCGAAACTCCGCATCTGCGCTCGCTCTTGCAGCGTCGGATCGAGCTCGGAACCGTCGCCCCGGCCTTTGCGGTCGACCTGCTCGAGCGGATGTCGGGCTCCTTCGATGCGGCGCGCGAGGCAGAGCGGGCGCGCATCGATCCACTCACGGAACGTGAGCTGACGGTGCTGCGCTACCTCGCCAGCACTTTGCCGAACTCCGAAATCGCGGGCGAGCTCTACGTGTCCGTCAGCACGGTGAAGACCCACCAGCGATCGCTCTACCGCAAGCTGGGCGTGTCGGGGCGGCGGGAGGCGGTCCGCCGTGCCCGGCATCTCCAGCTTTTGTGAAGCGGTTCGTGAAGCGGCGAGCGGTTGCTACTCGTCCTCGCAGGACGACGCCCTCTCATCCTGTTCGGCAGAAAGCTCGATTTGCTCTGTGAGTCCGGTGAGGGCAGTCCGGGCCAGCAAGATCACAGTGATGCCTGTGACGCACGTCGCGGGCAAGAAAAGGTGGTCACAGTGAGGCCCGTGCCGAACGCGAAGATTTCAATTCCCGAGCTTCCGCCAGACCTGGTCCACCGAACGGGACTGCACCACGTGCTCGATGGCGTCACGGACGTCGGACTGGTCTCTGCTCCTCCGGGCTACGGCAAGACGCTGCTGCTGGCGGAGTGGGCACGCGCTTCCACCGAAGTCGATACCGCTTGGGTGCGGGTGGACCGGGACGACGACGATCCCCGGAGGCTCTGGAGCGCTGTGCTGGCCGCCATTGCGAAATGCCCCACCGCATCGGCCGATGGCCTGCTTCAGGTCGGACCCGACGGCACGGGCTGGGACATGGCGTCCGCTGGTCAGCCGGACTTCCTCGCCAAGCTGATCGAAGCGCTTGCCGTCCTTCCACGACCGCTGCGACTCGTGCTCGACGACCTGCATGAGGTGACGGACGCCGCAACGCTGCGCGGGTTGCAGAACTTCCAGCGTGATCGTCCACGGAACGTGCGCCTCGTGCTCGCCAGCAGGCTCGACCCGCCGTTTCACCTGCACCGGTTGCGCCTGGAGGGCCAGCTGACCGAGCTCCGGATCGGCAGGCTGCGCTTCGACCAAGTGGAGGCCGACGCTCTCTTGCGGGGAGCGGGGCTCCAGCTGACGCGCGCTCAGGTCGATCGCCTGTACCGGCAGACTGACGGCTGGCCTGCCGGGCTCCGGCTCGCCGCCGCTGCCATGCACATGACACCCGACGTCGACTGGTTCCTGACGAACTTCTCCGGTGACGAGCGGTCGGTGGCCGACTACCTGGTCGGCGAAGTGTTCTCTGGCCTTCCGGCGGACCGCCTGCAGTTCCTGCAGGCCACCAGCATCTGCGAGACGCTCCCGGTGGGCCTGGCGGTGGCGCTCTCCGGCCGCGAGGATGCGGGCTGGCTCCTCGCTGATCTCGAGCGCCGCACCGCGCTGGTCCGGGAGACCGGTCAGGACCGCGGCGTCTACCGGCTGCAGCCACTCGTCCGCAGCCATCTCCAGGCGGACCTGAACAGGCAGAGCGTCCATCGGATCGCTCGGCTGCACGCCATCGCCGCCCACTGGTGGACGCGATGGGGACGTCCCGCGAGTGCTCTCGAACACGCCGCGCTGGCGGACGATCCTGCGCTGCTCACGGACCTGGTGCGGGACGTCGCCGTTTCACTGTTGGTCACCGGCGAGCACCGCCCACTGCGCCAGGCGCTTGCGGCGAGCGGTGAGGAGGTCGTCGCCTCCGACCCGTGGTTGACCACCGTTGCTGCGCTGGTCCGGCACGAAGCGGGAGACGCCCACTCGGCCGAGGCCGCCGGACGGCAGGCCTGCCGGACCTGGCCTGCCGACCCACCCGTCCGCCTCGCCATCCTGCGGGCGGCCAGCGAGGAGCTGGGTGTGCTGCCTCGGGCTGACGGTGCGGCGCGCACGGCCCTGCCCGACGACAGTGCCGTGCCCCCCGAGCCCGAGCTGGAGGCACTGCTGCGCCTGGCCCGCTGCGCCAGGCGGCTGCACGACGGAGGCGACCCGCTCGAGGTGCGCCGTGCCATCGAGCACGTCCGGGCGGAGGCCCGCGACGCGGGCTTCGAGTACCTGTCCTTGCAATGTCTCGGGCTGGCCGCCGCGGCGGCGGCAACGGGTGGCGACCTGCGCGCTATGCGGGAGATCGGCGCGGAGGCGGTCGCGATCGGGTTCGCCCGCGGCTGGCAGGCCTCGCCGTTGACGCTGACCGGCACGGTCATGCTGGCGTACGGCAAGCTGCTCGCGGCCGAGCCGAAGGAGGCGGAGCGGTTGGCGGTCAACGGCCTCGCCCACGGCGGCAGGGCGGCGCTCCGGCTGCGGTACATGCTCTCAGGCATTGTGGGGGTCGCCCGTGGCGACCAGGGCGACCGGGCGGGCGGCATTGCTGCCATGGCACACGCGCGGGCCGCACTGGGCGACGCATCCGCGAGCCGCTTCGAGCTGGCCGCATTGGCGGTTGCCGAGTTCCAGGACGCGATACGACTCGGGCGGCACACGTCGGCCCGCACGGTTCAGCGCTGGTTGGTCGAGCGCGTGGGTGAGACGGCCGACGTTCTCCTCATGCGTGCGTGGTCCGATGTGGCCGCGGGACACAATCAGCCTGCCCGTGCCACGCTTCGGCGCATCATCGACGGGCGCCCCGGTGCCATCCTGCCGTCTACCCTCGTCGAGGCCTACCTGCAGGAGACCGTGCTCGCCGTTCAGGCCGAGGACCATTTCGCCGCCCGTCGGACCCTCCAGGAGGCGGTCGACATCGCCGAACCCATCGACCTGCTCCGACCCTTCGTGCACGCCGGGCCTGTGGTGCGGGAGCTTCTGGCCCAGCGCTACGGCAGCCTCGAGGCCGCAGACACCTTCGGCGGAAGAGCCTTGGCCGTCGGCGCGCGCGGCGGTCGAGAGCTCGAAGCCGTCCTGAGTCGTCGCGAGCTGGCGGTCTTGGCACTGCTGCCGTCGCTGCGGTCGATGGACGAGATAGCTTCCGACCTGACCGTGTCGATCAACACGCTGAAGAGCCACATCCGGTCGATCTACAGCAAGCTCGGCGTCAGCAGCAGGCGATGCGCTGTCCTCGCCGCCCATGAACATGGCCTGATTCTGTCGTCCGCTTCCGATTACCGGTCGCCGCAACTCATCCGCCATGGGTGATGAGCCAGGTGAACCGGCGCTTAATAGTGAGAGGACATGCCGCTAGCAGGAACGGATGCGATGACGATGCGCTACGAGTTCCGGGTCGACGGCCCCATCTCCGACGAGGCCCGCGCGGCGTTCGCCGATATGCGGATTACCGAGTTACCGCCCCAGACCGTCATCGACGGCGAAGTGATGGACGAGTCGCACCTGCGCGGTGTCATCGCGCAGATCGATGCGCTCGGGCTCGAGCTCATTTCGGCGCTGCCCGACCCGGCCGCGGGATGAGCGTGGCAAACCATTGACACTCATCCCGCGCAGGTGATGTCGAGGCGGCGCCGCCGGCGCGAAAGTTGTCCTCGAACCACGGCGATCCGCTGTGGTGGGCTGCCGAGGTGAGGAGCGCTGATGAATCTCTGGGACGTGCTGTTATCCATCTTCTGGTTCATGATCCTATTTGCCTGGATCTGGCTGTTGATCTCCATTTTGGGCGACATCTTCCGCGATCACGAGCTGTCGGGATGGGGCAAGGCGCTCTGGACGCTGTTCCTGGTCGTGGTTCCGTGGCTGGGCGCTCTCGTCTACCTGATCGCGCGTGGCCACGCGATGAACGAGCGAGCTCTGGAGCGGGCGCAGCGCACACAGCAGCAGTACTCCGGGTACGTCGGGCGGAATACCGGGAGCACGGCTGACGAGATCGCCAAGCTCGCGGACCTACGGGACCGGGGCGCCATATCCGAGGAGGAGTTTCAGCACGCGAAGGCGAAGGCATTGGGGCGCGATTCTGCCGTGACCGGTGCCGTGAACAGCGGGGACCGGCAGCCGGTCGCGGCCCAGACGACGTGACCGAGCTCTGCCGTGTTACTTGGCGGCACGTGCGGCGGCCTGTTTGGTGTGGCGTGGTTCTCGCAACGACCAGCTGAGCTCGATCTCGAGCTCGACCTCGTTGCCGTCGACCTCGACCTCGACCTCGGTCTGCACCCGCTCCGGCACATGCAGCTCGACGTGCGTGTCGCCGAGCACCAGCTTGGCATGACCGTTGTCAGCGGTAAGGGCGTCCGCCAGGCTGACGAGGAGTTTGGCGGTCTCCTCGCGGGTCAGCGTCTCCGTTCGGGTGAATTCGATATCCGCCACCGGACTGCTCCTTTTATGGGCCTCATCGGACGGGGCCCAGCATCGGCCCACGCGCGCAACGGCGGACCACCCACGGTGGGTGAGAGGCAGGGGGATGGAGCCCGGCCATGCGTTCACCTGTACCGGGTGATGCTCGGTGCGCGCTCCGTCCACACAGTCAGTTCCAGAGCGGCATGCTTGCAGAGATCGGGACGACATGCTCAGTCACGACGAACAGCGCAGGTTCGATGCGATTGAAAGACAGCTGGAGGCCGAGGACGCCCACCGGGCAGAGTGGCTTTGCTGGCAGCTGCCCTGCCCGGCGTCGCGCTGGAGGAGACTGGCTGCCCTCATAGCAGTCCTGCTCGGTTTCCTGGGGACGATGTCCGGGATGCTTTTCAACAACTCCGACGTCGTGATCTGGTCACTGGTGTTGTTGTTCGGCGGCGCGCTGTGGTTGAGCCTGCGATAGATCCGTCAACCCAGATACGGTTGGCGTGCGCCGGACAGCGCCTTTTCGATCAACATCAACGCGCTCGGTTGCACGGCAAGCATCTCGATTTCGTGGGGTCCGAACCAGTCGGCGTCGCTGGTCTCGGAGAGGTCCGGGCGCAGGGTCCCGCCCGTCGCGCAGCCGTGGAAACACACCACGAACTGCTGGCGGATCTCGCCACCGAATGGCGACTCGACGACGTGTGCCGGGTCGGTGAATATTCCGACGAGGCCGGTGATCCGCACAGATATTCCCGACTCCTCGGCCGTCTCCCGGACCGCCGCAGCAGACGCGCTCTCGCCCACATCGACCCGGCCACCAGGAAGCTCCCAGGTTCCGCTGTCGTAGCGCCGGACCAGCAACAGTCGACCCGCGCTGTCACGAGCGGCCACGAACACCGATGGTGTTACCACGGCCGCTGCCGGGGCGTCGGGATCGTGAAAGTGAACCTGACGGACGGCCCTTTCCCGATCGCGCACTCCGCCCCGTTCGCTCATCCCCGTGTCCTTCATCTCGGTGATTCTTGCGCACTTGCGGGAAGCATCGGACGCAGACGGTGGCACGGCATCGCCCATGTTGGGTGAGGAAGGGGATGTCGGTGGCATGGCTTATGTCGCCGCCTGGACCAGATGCACGATCCCGGTCGACACGAGGTACCCGCCCAGGAGTGCGAGGAACAGCACGACGATGCGGCGTCTGTAGAGCAGTATCCATGACCGGAGCCGCTTAAGGAGTTTCCGCGTGACGTTCGGTCGGCGTTGCACCATGGCCAAAGCGAAGAACGGCAGGCTGAACCAGATGGCGTTGTACACGGCCACCTGGAAAAGCCCGTCGACGACTCCCAGAGCGCTGCCGGTGATGGCGTTGAGGGCGGCGAGGTAGATGACGCCGGGGAGGTGGGTGAGCACACCCGCCGCGGCAGCACTGCGAATCGAGAGTTTCCGCAGATGACGATGCAGCCAACCCGGCGCCTCGGCAGGCCCCGACGTACCTCGACGGGGCTGCCAGCCTGCCCACACCGCACTGGCGTAGCCCAGAGCCGCTCCGCCCAGCACGATGTCCAGGACGGGTCGGGACGCCGATGACGACAGTGCCAGACCGATGCCCCGAAGAAGAGTTACGACCACAACGCCGATGGCGAGGCTGAACGCAAGCCCCCCCACGATGTAGGCGACCAGCAACCGGAGCGGACGGGAGTGCCCGAGGATCGCGAACAGTGCCGCGACGGTCGTCGGACGGATCACCGTGGTCAGTGCGAGCAGGAGTGCCTCGGGACTCATGGTTACGTGCTGGCCGCGGACTCGCGGCTCGGCGGCAAGGACCGGTCGGCCGCTGCAGGGCGCCCCGGTCTCGTCGCCGACCTCGTCATGCGGAGAAGCTAAAGGCCACAGCGTGTCCCGACCTCACCTGTCCAGGGCGAGTGGAGTATTCATCGGGCAGGCGGGTGTCGGCGGCCCGCTTACGCAACGCCTGTCGGGCAACATGTCGGAAGCAAACCGGCTCGCCCCTGCGGGGTGAGGCAGGCGATGGCTGGTCCCCGCATGCTACGTCCGTGACAGGCCCTCAGCGGCGTGGCGATATGACGCATGTCGCCGACATCGCGATCGGCGCAGGCGCGGCCGTCGTGGGGTTCGCGGCCGTCCTCGCCAAGCCCGTTCTCAGCAGCGCGGCCGCCATCGTCAACGGCGGTATCGCCGTCGCGTCCGGACGCCTGGGCGCCGACGCCGTACTGGCGCTGGCCGAGCGCGGGGAGCTGGTGCGCGCCAGGACCGAGCGCTTGGCGATCGAACTCGTCGGCCGGGTCGCGCCGCCCCTTGTCGACGCCGTCGTGACGGCGATGGATCTGACCCAGCTGGTGGCCCGCCACATCGATCTCGATCGGCTGGCCGCCCTGCTCGACGTCGACGCCGTCGTCGCTCGGGCCGACCTCGACGCCGTGGTGACGCGGGTCGACATCGCCGCGATCCTGGACCGGGTGGACCTGGACACGATCGTCGATCGGCTTGACCTCGACGCGGTCGTCGCCCGCGTGGACCTCGACGCCATCGCCGCCCGGATCGACATCGAGGCCATCGTGAAGCGGGTCGACCCCGATGCGGTGATCGCCAGGGTGGATGTGGACGCAACATTGGCGCGGCTCGACCTGGCCGCCATCGCCCGGCAGGTCGTCGACGACATCGAGCTGCCCGAGCTTCTGCGGCAGTCCACGGGTGCCGTCTCCTCCGAGGCGGTGCGCGAGATCCGAGACGAGAGCATGCTCGCGGACGAGGCCGTTGCCCGCTTCGTCGACCGGGTGCTGCGGCGCAGGCGGGCGGCGCCGTGAGCGTGCCGGAGCCGCAGGGCGTTGCGGGCCTGGTGACGCGGGTGCTGGTGGCGGCGGTAGACGCGACAGTGGTCGCGCTCGGGTCGATGGGGCTCTATTTCGGCCTGGCAGGCCTTCGGCTGTTCTGGTCACCGCTGCAGTTCCGGTGGCCGCAACCGAGCGTCCTGGTGTCGACGTGCACGCTCGTGCTCGTCGCGATCGGGTACCTCACGGTCGCGTGGGCGACCACCGGTCGCAGCTACGGGGCGACCCTGCTCGGGGTGCGAGTGCTCGCGAGGAGCCGGAGGCGGCTGGGCTGGATGCGGGCGCTGCTGCGTGCGGTGATCTGCGTCGGCGTGCCGGTCGGGCTCCTCTGGAGCGCCATCAGCCCCGCGCGTCGTTCGTGGCAGGACATCCTCGTCGGCAGCGTCGTCGTGTACGACCGGTACCGCGACGGCGGTGAACACGCCATGACGCCCGACCCGCTCGGTGGTGCGGCCGCCCGAGCGCTGCCGCCGGCATGATGTCGCCCGTCGTACCGCGTTGGATCCTGGTTCGCTCACTGCTCCGGTCGGCCGCGCTGTCGGTGTCGCTCGTCCTGGCCTACTACCTGCTTCCGCTCAGGCCGGGGACCGGAGCCGCACTGAGCTGGCTCGTCGGCGGTCTGGCCGTGGTTCTGGCTGTGCTCGCCTACCAGGTGCGCGCTATCATCGCCGCCAAGTACCCGCGCCTGCGCGCGATCAATGCGCTCGCGATAGGTGCGCCGTTGATCATCGTGATATTCGCCGCGACCTATTTTCTCCTGGCCGCGAGCGACCCGGCCAGCTTCTCGCAGCCGCTGGATCGCACAGCGGCGTTGTACTTCACGGTGACGGTGTTGGCGACCGTGGGCTTCGGGGACATCACCCCGGTCACAACCGTCGCGCGGGTGGCCGTGATGGTGCAGATGGCGGTCGACATCGCCATTCTCGGCTTCGCGGCGAAGGTGCTCCTGGGCGCTGTCGACCGTGGCCTGCGCAAGAGGACGGTCGACGAGCACACGGATGAGGAAGGCGGGCGGCCAGGCTGAACGGGCGTGCACCTCGACGGACTGGGTGAGCGTCACCTGGAGTGGGTGATGCCGCTTTCGATCACGGCAGGTGACATGGCGCACGAGTCGCGAGCGGGGGTGAACAATGCCGAACGGCATACCGAGTTTCGACGGAACAACAGGTCGCGCGCACCCGGTGCGCGTACCTGCTGTGACACGATCGCCCGTCCGGGTGCCTGCGGAGGCTCCCCGTTTGCGCGCGGTGGGTCCGGAGGACTGCGCTCCCGAACGCACTCTGTGGTCGCGCAGGCTGAGCGGGCTGTTGACCGATGAGATAGCGGAAGCTGCGGCCGCCGGGGTCGTAACGGACGCCGAGGCCGACCAGCTGTTGGCTCGGCTCGTCCTGGTCATCGACCAGGCGCTGGGGTCGTTCCCCTGACCGTGGGGGCCAGGACGCACTCGCCCCGGCGGGGTGATGTTCGGCCTGGCCCGGCCTTGGAGGGTATTGCCGACGGTTTCGGCAGAGGAGGACTCGGACCATGGCGACACTCACGGTGTGGAAGTTCGATACGGCGGAGGGGGCGCGCCGTGCACTGCAGCTGCTCGAGGGACAGCGGAAAGCAGAGCTGATCGAGATCGTCGACGCAGCGATCGTGACGTGGCCGGAAGGTCGCCGGAAGCCCAAGACGGAGCAGCTGCACAACATGAAGGGGGCAGGCGCACTGGGCGGAAGCTTCTGGGGCCTGCTGTTCGGGCTGCTGTTCTTCGTCCCGCTCCTGGGTATGGCCGTCGGCGCGGCTCTCGGCGCGTGGTCCGGCTCGTTGGCCGACGTGGGGATCGACGACACGTTCATCAAGGAGGTGCGGGACGAGGTGACCCCCGGCACCTCCGCTCTCTTCGTGATGACGGGGAGGGTGGTGGCGGACCGCGTCCTGGATGAGTTCCGCGACACCGGCGCCAAGCTGGTGTCGACCAACTTGTCGGCCGAGCAGGAGGCCCACCTCCGCGACGTGTTCTCCGAGACGACCGAGGCGGACGAGCCGGCCGAGACGGTGAAGAAGGTCTGATCCCGGCGGCCAGCAGGCTCGGGTCCGGCGCCGCGTAGGGGGCGTCGCCGGACCCGGCCGCAGCCGGAGCACGCACGAATTGAGCGCAGGGGAGGCCGCTGTGTCCGAACGCGTCGTGGAGTCGAATGGTGCGGCGGCGAACGGCCTTGCCGCGGACGAGCGGCAGGAGCTGGAACGGTTGCGCGCGGAGGTGACCGCTCTTCGGGCGGCTCCACCGCCGGTGGCACGGCCGCGTCGCTCGGTGCGGTGGGCTTCGATCGGCTCGGCGATGGTGCTCGCGCTCGGGTTGCTGTTGATCCCGGTGTCGGTGCTGGCCATCTGGACGAACAATCAGATCTCGGACAGCGAGCGGTTCGTGGCCACGGTCAGCCCGATCGCCGAAGACCCCACAGTGCAGAGCGCGCTCGCCGATCGCATCACCACCGAGATCCTTTCCAGGGTCGACATTCAGCAGACCATCAACGACGCCGTGGACGCACTGGCCGCGCAGGGCGTGCCGCCGCGAGTCGTCGACCGGTTGCACGACCTGACCGGGCCGCTCGCGGACGGTGCCCGCGGGTTTGTGCGGGGCAAGATCGGCGAGCTGGTCGCGAGTCCGGCGTTCGTCCAGGCCGTTCACCAATCCACCGACGTCGTGCACCAGCAGTTGCAGACCGTGCTTTCCGGGCAGTCGTCCGCGATCGCGATCCAGGGCAGCAACGCGGTGCTCGACCTCTATCCGTTCATCGAAGCGGCCAAGCAACAACTGGTCGCTTCCGGATTCACAGCGGCGGCCAAGATCCCCGCCATCCACCCGACGGTCGACCTGTTCCCGGCGAGCACCCTCGTGCGTGCGCAAACCGCTTACCGGCTGCTGGACGCCGCCGCCACGTGGCTGCCATGGCTCACGCTGCTCATTCTGGTCGGCGGCGTGCTGCTGGCCCGGCGGAAGCGCCGAGCGGTGGTCGGCGTCGGACTCGGCGTGATGGGGGTGATGGTCCTCCTCGCCGCCGCACTGCTCGTCACGCGCGGCCTACTGGTGGGTAGCGTCGCGGAGCAGGCGGCGGCCCCTACCGCAGCGGTCTACGACATCCTTGTGCGGTTCTTGCGGACCGCGTTGCGGACCCTCTTCGTGGTCGGCCTCGTCATCGCGCTGGGCGCCTTCCTGACCGGCCCCGCGCAGGCTGCCGTCCGCCTGCGCGAGCTGCTGTCCCGCATGATCGGCCAGCTCCGCGGCGGCAGCGGGATCGCAGGCCGTCTCCAGGACGCGGGGGTCGGTCCCTGGGTGCACGAACACCGCGGCGTGCTGCGCACCGGGGTGGTCTTGCTGGCCGGGCTTGTCGTCATCTTCATGGACCGACCGAGCAGCGGCGACATCCTCGTTGTTGCCCTGCTGGTCGTGGTGCTGCTCGGTGTCATCGAGTTCCTCAACCAGCCCCGGCCGCCGCAGGTAACGCACGTCGGTGACGACCATCCGGTCCCGATCGGTTAGCCCATCGCACGACAATGAGAGGGAACGCACATGAGTACGCACTCCACATCCGAATCGGTTTCGCAAAGACAGGCGAGCAGCCCCTGGGCGACGGGCTTCGCCATGTTCGCAGGCGTCTTGATGGTCATCTCCGGCCTGTGGGCGGTCCTCGTCGGGATTTCTGCGCTCTTCAATGACAAGGTGTACGTCAACACGCCGGGCTATCTGTACGAGTTCGACATCACCGGATGGGGCTGGGTGCACCTGATCCTCGGGGTCCTCGTCGCCGCGGTAGGTGTCGGGGTCGTCCAAGGGGCGACGTGGGGACGCATGGCAGGCGTTGTGGTGGCCGGGATCAGTCTCCTCGTCAACTTCACCTTCATCCCGCACTACCCGGTCTGGTCCATATTGATCATTACGGTAGACGTGATCATCATTTGGGCCCTCGTTGCCTACCAAGGCCGAGACGCAGCATGACGCCCGCCGCTTCGCTGTAGTTCTGGCGTCTCCGCAGAGGGTCGAACTCCTGCGAAGACGCCAGAACTATTTACGCCAGAACTATTTACGCCAGAACTATTTACGATTGTGGAACCCTGACGGGGGCCTGGGCGGTCACCGCACGTCGACGTAGGAGATCTCGATGGCGTTGTTGCCGTAGCCGAGCCGGTTCCATGGGGGCACGTCGGGCTGGACGTTGCCCGCGGCGTCTGTGGCGCGGGCCCGCAGGCTGTGCCTGCCGGGCTCGGCGTCCCACGAGTAGTGCCACTCCTGCCACTGGTAGGGGCTCTGCGGCGGTTCGACGACCGCGGGACTCCATTCGCTCTCCCCGATGAAGCTCAGCCCGACCTCGGTGATCGGGCCGTCACCAGACCAGGCCTTGCCGCGAATCGTGTACGTGCCTGCGGGGATCGTGGTTTCCGGCGCCGGGTCCGTTATCCGGGCTCGCACCCGCATGTGGGTGACCGGCTCGAACGGCCGGTCCGGCCACTGGTAGATGTAATGGCCGGTCTGGAACTCGCCCTCGAACGGCTGGGTGAGCACGTCGAGCCGGGTGAGCCACTTCACGGACGCGACCGCGAACCAGTGCGGCACCACCAGACGGAACGGCGCGCCGTGGTCGGGCCGCAACGGTTCGCCGTTCATCTCGTAGGCGATGAGGATCTCGGCGGCTGGATCGGCCGCGTGCGCGAGCGGTAGCGAGCGTACGAAGGCCAGGTCGTCGACGTCGTCGAGGATCGAGCTGAGGTGGTACTTGCCATGATCGGCCCCTTCACAGCGGAGCTCGACGCCGTCCACGCCGGGCCGCGCACGTGCGAGGACATCGGCGAGGCGGGCTCCTCTCCAGTAGGCCGTCGACACGGCGTAGCCGCCCCAGGGTTCGCCGGTCGGCAACGGCTTGGTGTCGAGGCGGCCGTTGCCCGCGCACTCCAGGGTGACGGCCTGCTCCACAGCAGGCATCGCGCGCAGGTCGTCGACGTCCAGCGTGAGGGGAGTACCCACCGCGCCTGCGATGTGCAGGGTCCCGTCGTGTTCCGGCAGCGCGAAGTTGCTGCGTACGTAATGGTCATTGGTCGAGGTGATGGGGCTGCGGAGGGCCGCGTGCGGCGCCTCGGCGTTGAACGGCTCCTCCTTGATCATGATGAGCTCGGCCCGGTTCGCGGCGATGGCGTCGGTGACGGCGATGGACATGGCAAGCGCTCCTCTTGGGGGTGGCCTGGGACGCGGATCAGTAGTCGGGGTCCTGGAAATGCGGATCCCGGTCGTCGTTGAAGGCGCCGATCCCTTCGACCCGGTCCGGATGCACCGCCGAGCGCCAGTGGGCCTCCATCATGATCGAGATCGCCTGCTCGATGGGTTGGCCCGTACCCATCTGGACCGCCCGCTTGACCGCCTGCACGGCCGTCGGCGAATTGCTTGCGATCTTCGCGGCGATGCGGTGGGCCGCAGGCAGCAGCTCGTCGGCGGGATGGAGCTCGTTGACCATGCCCAGCCGGTAGGCCTCCTGGGCGGTGATCGGATCACCGGTCATCAGCATCTGCATCGCCTTGCCGGGCGGGAGGACGCGGGGCAGCAAGGCAGGCGAGCCGCCGCCTGCCGCGAGCCCGATCATGGCCTCGGGCTGGCCGAAGGTCGCGTTGTCGGAGGCAATGATGAAGTCGGTGCTCTGCGCGATCTCGGAACCGCCGCCGTAGGCGATTCCGTTGACCGCGGCGAAGATCGGCTTGCGGAGCTGACGCAGTGTGTAGAGCGTACGGTCGAAGTCTTGCCGCTGGCGCAACCACTGCTGCTTGGTCATGGCCTTGCGCTGGCGTAGGTCGCTGCCGACCGAGAAGGCGCGGGTGCCTGCGCCGGTGATGATCGCGACGCGGACCGCGGGCTCCACCGCGATGGTCTCCAGGACATCGGTGAGCCGGGCGCCCATCTCGGTGGTGATCGCGTTGTCGGCCTGCGGCCGGTTCAGGGTGATGACCGCGACGGCGTCGCCGGACGGGTAGTCCAACAGCACCGACTCGGCGGGATCCTCGTCGTCCGGTGTGGGCGGCCCGAAGTCCAGGGACTTCCAGCGGTCCGTGCTGGTGGTGCGGGTCATCGGGGCTCCTCGGTAAGGTCGGCCAGCCAGCGCAGGCCGCGCAGGCCGGGCGCGAAGCAGTACTCGCCGCCGCGGGTCACCACGAACGGCGGAAGATTCTGCAGGCGGCGGCGGATCGGCCGCCGCGGAACGGTGAAGGTTCCCGTTCCGTCTGCGGGACCCACCAGCGGGTCGGTCTCCTGCGGGGCGCCGATGAAAATGCCGTCGTTGAGCCACTGCGTCTTGACGAACTCGAACTGCCGGTCCAGGTGCGCACCGGCGAAGACGAAAATGATGCCCCGGTCCGCCCCGTCGTCGTCGAGCACGCCGTCGGGCAGTGCCGGGCCGTAGCTCGTGCCGCGGCGGATCAAGCGATGCAGCCGTACGTCGACGGTTTGTTCGTCCTGCAGCGCGTCGCGCGGATTGGCCCGCCGGGCGTGCGCGCCTGC
This sequence comes from Pseudonocardia sp., assembly GCA_036401495.1. Classification (GTDB taxonomy): domain Bacteria; phylum Actinomycetota; class Actinomycetes; order Mycobacteriales; family Pseudonocardiaceae; genus Pseudonocardia. The sequence continues at coordinate 42,677 of DASWUV010000203.1, forward strand.
CGGGCACTTGAGCCCACGCGGATCGTCGCGGTAGGCGAAGTCGTTGTTGCGCTTCGGATCCGCACCGAGCTCCGGATCGTCGCGGTCCGGGGCAAGCGCGAGTGGCGCCCCGGACTGCCAGCGGCCGACCGTCTTCGCCCCGAGCAGCGCCTCCTCCTTCCGGTTTGCGGCGTGTTCGCGCAGATAACGGCGGTAGGCGGCGACTCGGGTGTGCAGCTTGCGGAACACCACGTAGGTGCCGTTGCAGCCGAGCACGTCCGGCGTGGGCATCGGCGGCAGCCCGCCGGTCTCATCCGGGTAACCGAGGATGAACTCGCCCGCCTTGATCGGCGGCTCACCCGGGTTCGTCGGTGGTGTACCGACACCCTCCACGGCAGGCTGCCCGATCCCGTCCTTGAAACCGAACGAGGTGCGGCCGCTCGCCAGCTGGTAGCAGTCCTGCCGCCAGATCACCTCCACCCCTGGGAACTCGTCTTCGGCGCGGCGCGCCCGCTCCGCCACCTCGTCGAGGCTCGCCTGATCCGGGGCGAGCGTGGCGAGCGCGATGTGCACGTCCGGGCGGCCGAGCGGTTCTTCCCAGTGGTCGGGACCGCTCGCCCCGACGTCGCCGAGCACGGCCGCGCGGGCGGCCATGCCCTGCCGGAACTCGGGGGCGAAGCTGTCGAGCGAGTCCTGCGGCACGCCGAGCGTCCTCAACCCCTGGTAGGTGAACGCGACCGTCATCCACGCGGACGGAGTGCGGTCCAGGACGGACCGGGCCGGTGACAGCAGCGGGATCAGCCTGCGGATCAGGTCACGGCCGTCCTGCGGGTCGTTCACCCGCAGCAGGACGTACGTGCCGACGTACGGGGACGGGCGCTCATGCAGGGCGCCTGCCTGGATGTCGTCGAGGTCGAGCGCGTCGCTCATGGCCGCCTACACGTGTTCGGGTGGCTGGGGGGGCGTGGGATTCGCCTGCGACAGGTACGGGAAGACGCGTGACGCAGGCCGCGAGGACCGGTCGACGCCGTCCCGGATCACCGGCCCGGTGCCTGCGTTGATCAGTAGCGTGAAGAAGGTGTCCATCGCGTCGTCGTTGAGCGTTCGGCCACCGCAGGTCCGGTGCTCCTGCCCGGACAGGGCGGCCTGCTCGATTTCCAGGAACGACCCGTGCTCCTGATACGGCTTGCCGATGTCGACCGCCAGATGGTCGGCAAGCACCAGGTCGGTCAGCGGGTGGTCGCCGCGGTCGTCGGCGGGCCAGTCGACGGTGCCGTCCAGGCCGTCCCAGAACGCGAGGTTGGCGTTGAGCCGCGCCCGGTAGGCGCCGAGGTAGCCGTCGGCCAGATGGAACCCGTCTTCCATGTTGTAGAGGTCACGAATCTCCAGGTCCCGGTTGACCCGGTCGAACTGCTTCGGCGCCAGCAGCAGGTTCTTGACCTCGGGCCGCCCGGTCCGCTCGATACGGACGTTGATACGGCCCCGCGTCAGGGTCTCCGCGACCACACCGACCAGGCCTGCTTGTAGGCCGAGCAGCTGTGCGCAGTCGAGTTCGACGACGATGCTCAGCACGTTCTTGCCGTCGAGGAAGATGGCGGACGGGTCGGTGAACGCGAGCCTGCCGGTGGCGACCGTCTTCAGCGCCGCCGGGGCGTCGAGGATGAACGGATCCCAGCGGGGCCCGGCGAACACCCGTACCCCCGCGCCCTTGCCTCCCTCGGGGTCGCCGACCGGAAAGGCGACCTCGTCGCCTGCCGGAGTGCGGCAGAAACCGGACTGCGGGCCCGCGTCGGGAGACTGGTCGGAGAAGACGCAGTCGAAGACCGACTCCTCGGCGCCGACATCGAACGGCGCCGATCCGCGCGGCCCCCCTGCCGGCGTGAGGGCACGCAGCCGCAGCCGGTAGATCAGCCCGTCCGAGAAACGGCCGTCCGGCGGGGCGAACGGCAGGGTGTTGATGACCAGGACCAGGTTGCCCGGATTGTCCGGGCTGGGAAACGCGTAGACGTCGGTGATGTCGGCGATGGGCTCGGCCAGCGCCCGCGGGCCCGAAATGTGATCAGACATGCCGGTCTCCTCAGCTGTCCGTACTCAGTCGGCCGCCTCGGCGAGCAACGGGGCCAGGGCGGGCGCCTGGAGCAGCTCGGCCGCCTCCGGGTCGTCCAAGACCTGCTGGAACGCCTTGTTGACGCGCTCGGCCTTGCGGATCTCCTTGACCGTTCGGCCGTAGTTGCGTGCGTAGGCGCTGGCGGAGACCTGCGCCGACAGGATGAAGTTCTTGACCGCTTCCAGGTCGGGCAGGCCTTCGAAGCCCTCCACGTGCTCGAAGATGGAGCCGAACAGCTTCAGCGGCTTGGACGCGAAGTCCAGCATGTAGGCATCCCAGGGGCCGTCGAAGCTGGTGGCGAAGAGCAGCCGGGTGTCGTTGTCGAACGGCACGAAACGCGCCTCGTGGATGGTCCCGATCGGCAGGTTGTAGTCGCCGGGCCGGTAGCCGGGGCTTTCCTGCAGTGCCCGCAGGGACTCTCGCAGCGCTTCGCCGTGTCCGGGCTTCACATGGAAGAACAGGCTGAACTCACTCGTCGGGCCAACTTGGATGCCCGGCCGGGCCGGAGCTTCGGCTGCCATCGTCGATCACCCTCCTGATAGGAACGGACCCTGACGCCAACGACCCACGACCCGCGGCGGCGCCGTCGACGACGGCATCCGGGACGAGGACGGGCGTCCTGGCCTCGTCAGTCTTGGGCACGTCAAGGGCGCGCACCTCACCTATTAGGCGTGACTGAGCAGATGCGGGCTGATCACCGTCTGCGGGACATTCGCTGCGCAGGCGCAGCGCATGTCCCGGCCTCGGCGATCACCGAGGGTCAGAACGACGTCATCGCTGGTTTTCCTGCGGCCCGGGCGCCAGCGGATACGGATGGATGTCCTCGGTGGCCGTGACCTGGCCGGAGGAGCTGGTCTGGACGGCCGTGGCCGTCTGGGGGGCCTGTCCGGTAGTGACCCACGTGTTGAGCAGATCAGCGAAACTGGCGCTGACGAGCTGCGGTCCGGTGCCCCCTTCGCAGTGGTACTCGCCCGGAACCATGAATAGCCTCACGGAGCCCTGCGCTGCGGACTCGCCACCGTCGTTGGCCACGACGGCGTTGTAGAACTGGACGGTCGCGGCTGGTGGCATGGCCTCGTCAGCCCAGCCACTCCACATGATCAGCTTGCCGCCTGCGTTCTTGAACGCTCGAAGGTCCGGGCTGGCGTCGTAGAGCGACGCCGAAGTGTTCAGCCTGGCGGGATCGGCGCCGAAGTCGAAGTCGCTCTCCTGGAAAGTGCGGCCGGGATCGTGGGGAAGTGCCATGTAGCGGTCGAACTGAAGGCCGATCCGGCCCTCGAGCGACAGCCACCGGTGTCGTTGATCCGAGAGGTCCACTTCAGCTCGGAGCCGGGTTCGTTGCTCCCGTATGACGTGATCGTTTGGCCGCGGGGGTCGCGCACTGGTCCGTAGAACAGCCGCGCCACCGCTACCTGGGCCGCGCTGAGGCAGTTGACTCCGTTCGGATCGCTCGGCGGACATTGCACGACGGCAGGGTCGAAATGACAGTTTTCGGGGTCGGTGATGGTGCCGTTGACGGCACCGCACGCCTTCAGCGCGGCGTTGTGCAGGATGGGAAGCTTGTTCGTCGTGAGGGTCGCGTGACCGGTGGCATCTCGGTTCATGACGTCCGTGTAGATGCTGCTGTACCCGATGATCGCCGACCAGTACGGAAACGCCGGCCCGGAGATGATGCCGTTGAAGTCGGTGGGATAGCGCTCCGCCTCGACCAGCCCTTGACGCCCACCTTCCGAGCAACCGCTGAAGTACGACTCGCGCGGCGCCGCTCCATAGAAGGCCTGGATGATCGCCTTGGCTGCCACCGTGGTCACATGGGTCGCACGATAGGCAAAATCGACGTCGGCTTGGGGGTCGCCGTCCGCGAATCCCCCGTTCAGGCCGGGGTCGACATGGCCCAGGCTGTTGGCGACCGTCGCGTAGCCCTTACCGAGGAACGGCGC
>DASWUV010000204.1:0-3733 GCA_036401495.1 Pseudonocardia sp.
AGCCGCTCCCGCGTGGCCTGCTGGAACAGCTCGGGGTGCCGGATGAACGCGTCGGCGTGCGTGGCCCACGCCTCGGCCCCGACGATCACGGGGTAGGTCGCGGCCAGCTCGTCGATCATCGGCGTGCGCACCTCGACGACACTCGCCCCCGCGACCCGCAGCCGCTCGACGGCCGCATCCACGACGACGTCGATCGCAGGGTCGGCGGCGCGCCAGTAGTCGTCGACGGGGACGCCCACCCGTACATCGCGGACCCCGGGCAACTGGATGCCGCCCCCGGTGCCGTCCGCGCGCGCGAGCACGTCCCACGCGACGGACGCGGAGTGCACGTCGGCCGTGATCAGGCCGACGTGGTCGAGCGTCTCGGAGAGCGGGAACGCGCCCTCGGTGGACAGGTGGCCCGCCGCGGGCTTGAGCCCGACCACCCCGCAGAGCGCGGCGGGCGTCCGCACGCTCGCGCCCGTGTCGGTGCCCAGCGCCAGCGGCAGGTGTCCGGCCGCGACGGCCGCCGCCGAGCCCGACGACGACCCGCCGGTGATCAGCGCGGGGTCGTGCGGGTTGTGGGCTGGCCCCGTCGCGGCGACGTCGCCCGTGGGTCCGTAGGCGAACTCATGCGTGTGCAGCTTGGCGACGACGACGGCGCCTGCCTCGAGCAGCCGTGCCACAACGGCCGCGTCGACGTCGGCCGCCGCCGCGTCGGCCCGCACGAGCGAACCGGCCTTCGTCGGGAGGCCCGCCACGTCGATGAGGTCCTTCACGCCGACGGCGACGCCGTGCAGCGGCCCCCGCCACGCGCCCCGTGCGAGCTCGGCGTCCAGCAGGGCGGCGCGCGCGAGGGCGCGGTCGGCGTCGAGGGTGACGACGGTGTTGAACGGGTCGGCGGCCAGCCGCTCGAGCGCGTCGCCGACGTGCTCGACGACGGAGCACTCGCGAGAGCGCAGTGCCATGCCCAGATCGCGCAGCGAGGAGATCACGGCCGCTCAGCGTAGGGCGCGCAGCGCCAACCCGGCGTACAGCGCCACGCCGTCCTCCATCGCGGCTTCGTCGAAGACCACGCGGTTCGAGTGGTTCGGCGCGGCCGTCTGCGGGTCGACGCCGCGCGGACACGCGCCGAGGAACGCGAGCGCGCCGGGCACCTCGGCCAGTACGTAGGAGAAGTCCTCCGCGCCCATGATCGGCGTCGCCATTTCGACGACCCGCCTGCGCCCCAACAGGTCGGCGGCCAGCGCCTGCACGTCGAGCGCCGCCTGCGGGTCGTTGACGGTGACCGGGTAGCCCGACTCGATCTCGACCTCCGCGGTGCAGCCGTGGGCGAGCGCGGTGTGCATGCACACCCTGGCGATCTCCTCGTGCAGCATGGCCCTGGTCGGCTCGGCCAGTGTCCGCAGCGTGCCCTCCAGGAACGCCGTCTCCGGGATGATGTTGTTGGTGGTGCCCGCCGCGATGTGCGAGACGGTCAGCACCGCGGGCTGGTGGGCGTCGACCCGGCGGGTCAGCGCCACCTGCAGCGCCCCGACCATCGCCGCCGCCGCGGGAACGGGGTCGAGGGCGTCGTGCGGAGCGGACGCATGGCCGCCGCGTCCGGTCACCGTGACGCGCAGGACGTCGGCTGCCGCCATGAGCGGGCCCTGGCGGGTCTGCACCTCACCCGAGGGCACGGTCGAGGAGATGTGCAGCGCGTAGGCGGCCTGCGGGCGCCCAGCGGGACCGTTCTCGTCGAGCAGCCCCTCCTCGATCATGTGCCGGGCGCCGTGGAAGCCTTCTTCGCCGGGCTGGAACATGAACAGCACGCGCCCGGCGAACTCGCCGCGGTGGTCGGCGAGCACGCGCGCGGCCGACGCGAGCATCGCCACGTGCGTGTCGTGTCCGCAGGCGTGCATCGCCCCGTCGATCTCCGAGGCGAAGTCCAGGCCGGTGTCCTCGTGCAACGGCAGCGCGTCCATGTCGCCGCGCAGCAGGACGGTGGGCCCGGGGCGCGCGCCCTCCAGGACGGCAACGACCGACGTCACCGCGCGGCTCACATGCACCTGCAGCGGCAGGTCGGCCAGCTCGGCGAGCACGGCGTCGCGGGTGCGCGGAAGGGCGAGGCCGAGCTCGGGCAGGCGGTGCAACGCGCGGCGGAGCGCGACCGTGCGCGGCTGCACGTTCCTCGCCTGGACGCGCAACCGCGACAGCTTGGCGTCGACGCGGGACACGGCCCGATAGTGGCACCACTTGCGGGTGGCGTGCGGGTCAACTTCCGTTTGTGGTTTGGACCACAGTGCGTCGTGGGCCTACCGTAGAGATATGGCGGTGCAGAGCGTCGAGGCGCGCACGGGCGCGCGGGACACTGCCCTACCCGGGTATGCCGTTGCGGCGATCCGGGAGGAGGGCCGTTGGCGCTGTGCCCGCATGGCGTCCGAAGCGCTCTTCGATCTCGACGCCGCGATCACCGAGCTGCGCTCGCTGCGCTCCACCGGCGCGGTGCTGGGGCTGCTCGATGTCGACGACGAGTTCTTCGTGCTGCTGCGGCCCACGCCGGGCGGGGTGTCGCTGATGGTGTCCGACGCGGTCGCCGCCCTGGACTACGACGTCGCCGCCGACGTTCTCGACCTGCTGCGCATCGACCTGCCCATCGAGGAGGAGGTCGCCGACGCGCCGCCGTGGCCGGAGGGCGATCTGTCGATCGTCGCCGATCTCGGCCTGCCTGCCGACGAGCTCGAGGTGCTGGCCAGCGAGCTGGAGCTCTACCCGGACGAGCAGCTGGCGGCCATCGGGCGTCGTTGCGGTTTCGCCGACGCGCTGGCCGAGGTCGTCGACGACCAGTGACGCCTGCCCGCAGCGAGGGCTACGCGGAGGATGCGCGGATCGGCCCGACGCCGCTCGCCGCTCTGCCGAGGGCGTCAGACGAACGCCTCATGCGGCGCGCCTTGGAGCTGGCCGAGGCCGCTCTCCGTACGGGTGACGTGCCGATCGGCGCCGTCGTCGTCGAAGCCGACGGGCGCGAGCTCGCCGCCGCCTGCAACGCCCGCGAGGCGCTGGGCGACCCGACCGCGCACGCCGAGATCCTCGCCCTGCGCGCGGCCGCCGCAGTGCGCGGGACATGGCGGCTTTCGGGCTGCACGCTGGTGGTCACGATCGAGCCCTGCACGATGTGCGCGGGCGCTGTCGGGCTCGCCAGGGTCGAGCGGGTCGTGTTCGGCGCGTGGGAGCCGAAGACCGGCGCGGCCGGGTCCCTGTGGGACGTGCTGCGCGACCGGCGGCAAACCCACCGGCCCGAGGTGGTCTCCGGGGTGCTGGGGGAAGAGTGCGCCGCGCTGCTGGAGTCCTTCTTCGCCGACCGGCGGTGACAGCTGGCCTCGCGCCGGCCCGCTCCGACCGTCTTGTAGGCTGCTCCGCGGTAGCGTGTCCGAGCGGCCGAAGGAGCACGCCTCGAAAGCGTGTGACGTGCAAGCGTCCGTGGGTTCAAATCCCACCGCTACCGCCAGCCTCACCAGGCGAAACGCCGGGGCTCCCACAGAGGGAGTGCCCGGCGTTCGCCGTCGTAGTCTCAGTCCTAGTCTCATTTTTGTTCTCGGGCGGATCCTCGTTTGCCTGCCAGATCAAGCCACCAACCCGGCTGGCGATGTTGCGCTGAATCGCTGACGTGACGTGCTGATAGCGCGCCGCCATCGCCGTGTTCGACCAGCCCAGGGTTGGAGTGAAGAGGCGATAACTATCCGGGAAGAATAATTGGGCGGTTATTCGGCGCTCA
>DASWUV010000205.1:0-21360 GCA_036401495.1 Pseudonocardia sp.
CCGTCGGCGATCCCGGCGAGCAGGAACCCGCCGATCGCGGTGTTCTTCTTGCCGAACCGCCGTACCAGGGCGGGCATCGACAGGATGCCGAGGATGGAGGCGCCGATCGAGATGAAGTTGACGTAGGGCAGCACGCTCGGGTCGTGCAGGTAGTACTTGGTGAAGTACACGACCATCGCGGTCTTGATGTTGTAGGCGGAGATCGAGAAGATCGTCATCAGGATCAGCACCAGCAGCGGACGGTTCGCGGCGATGGTCGTGGCGAACTCCCGCGGGGTCACCTTGACGTGCGTCCGCACCGCTTGGACGTGCTCGCGGGTGCCGCGGAAGGTGGTGTAGAAGGCCAGCAGGCCGACCAGCGACATGACGCCTGCGGCAACCGGGAAGCCGATGCGGTCGCTGCTGAAGGCGTGCACGATCGGCATGAACGCGACGCCGGTGACGAGTAGGGCGCCGACCGAGCCTGCCTGGCGGAACGACGCCAGCTTGGCGCGCTCGGTGGAGTCCTGGGTCATGACCGATCCCAGCGATCCGTAGGGGACGTTGGTGAACGAGTAGAGCACCCCCCAGGCCATGTAGGAGGCGTAGGCGTAGGCCAGGTTCACGCCCTGGGTGGACCCGGGGGTGAGGAAGGTGAAGACGGTCAGCACACCGAGCGCGATCGACGAGTACATCATCACCGGCCGGAAGCGACCGAACCTACCGATCTTGCGGCGGCCGTCGATGAACGTCCCGGCCAGCGGGTCCATGAAGGCGTCGAAGATCTTGGTGAAGAGGAAGACCCCACCGGCCACCACCCCGGGGAGTCCCGCGACGTCGGTGTAGAAGATGAGCAGGTAGGCCTGCCCGAGGTCGAACATGAAGCCGTTGCCGAAGTCGCCGAGACCGTACGAGATCTTTTCTTTGAGGGGCAGGCGGGACATGCTGATGCTCCTTCGCATCGGGGCCCTCAAGCGGTTGGCGCCGCGTGATCGGCCTGGTGGTGGGCCGCGGGGACCCGGTGGAACTGCGCCCGCCGCCCCGAGAGGGGCGCCGGACCGGGTGGTGCCGGTCTGTGTTGCGGCGGCTCAGCCCTGGCGTCGGTAGGCGAGCTTGGGCAGGGTGTAGGCGAGGTCGACTGCTGTCTCGGCCGCTTCGCCCTCGTCGAGCCGGTGCTCGGCGACAAGTCGGGCGAGGTGACCCGCGTCGATGCGGCGGGCCAGGTCGTGCCGGGCCGGGATCGAGGCGAACGCCCGGGTGTCGTCCACGAAGCCCGAGGTGTTGTAGAAGCCCGCGGTCTCCGTGGCCGCCTCCCGGAACCGGCGCATGGCGTCGGGGGCATCGAGGAACCACCACGGCGCACCCAGTCGCACCGCCGGGTATGCCCCTGCCAGCGGGGCCAGCTCGCGTGAGTAGGTCGTCTCGTCGGTGGTGAAGAGGATCATGCGGAACGACGCGCTGCGGCCGAAGGCTTCGAGCACGGGGCGCAGGGCCCGGGAAAACTCCACCGCCACGGGTATGTCGAACCCCTTGTCGGCCCCGAAGGCGGTGGCGACACCGCTGTGGTGGTTTCGCAGCACGCCGGGGTGGAGCTGCATGACCAGGCCGTCCTCACAGGACATCGCGGCCATCTGGAACAGCATGTGGGCGGCGAACGCCGCCGCCTCGTCGGCGGTGACGGTGCCTGCGAGCGCCGCCGCGTAGATCCGCTCCGCCTCCGCGTCGGGCAGCGGCGTCGTGTCGGCCGTGAGGTGTCCGTGGTCAGTGGCCAGCGCACCGGCCCGCACGAACTCCCCCCGACGCTGCCGAAGCGCCTCGAGGAAGCCCTTATAGGTGTCGGTGTCGATGTTCGCCAGGCGCGCGAGTGTGGCGACGTCCTTGCGCCAGCGTGCGTGTGCGATGTGGACGACGGCGTCCGGGCGGAAGGTCGGGACCACGCGTCCGGTGTAGCCGATTGCCGCGAGCCGGGCGTGGTGCGCGAGATCGGAGGTGGCCGGGTCCGTCGTGGCGAGCACCTCGATCCGGAACCGGTCGAGCAGGGCCAACCTGCGGAACCCGGGCCGGTCGATCATGGCCGCGATCTGGTCGTAGATGCGGTCCGCATTCTGCGCGCTCGGTTGCTCGGTCAGGCCGAACACCTCGGCGAGCTCGTGCTCGAGCCAATACCGCGAGGGGGTGCCGCGGAAGAGGTGCCAGTGGCTGCAGAACCGTTGCCAGATCAGCCGGGAGTCGGTCTCCGTCGGCCCGCCGTCGACCCGGGGCACTCCGAGCTGCTCGGGTGGCACCCCCTGCGCGACGAGCATGCGGGTGACGTAGTGGTCCGGTACGACCAGTAGCTGCGCGGGATCGGCGAACGGCAGGTCGTCGGCCAGGTCGGCCGCCTCGATGTGTCCGTGCATGCACACCAGCGGCAGCTCCGCGGTCGTGCGGTACAGCAGGCGGGCGATCTCGCGGACCGCCGGGTCGACCGGCAGAGCCCGGTCCGGGTGCAGGGCCAATGGCTGAGACATCCGGATCTCCCGTGATCCTCGATGCGCTGTGGGAATAACAACGTTTGCAGGCTTTGTCGTCTGTGGCAAGAGTGCGAACTTCCCCACGATCATCCAGTTGATCGGGAAGTGTGCGTGAAAGGATCTTCGCCGGTCGCTGATCAGCCACTTTCGCTGCACTGCCGGAGAGATGTTCTGCTCGATCCGGCCGACTTCGCCCTTGACTTGCCGGCAATCGATTGCAAGCTTGACTATGTTGCAGTGCTCCGCTCGGCAAGGAGGCCTCGGTGGCCGTCACGATCTCGGATGTGGCCAAGGCGGCAGGGGTGTCGCCGTCGACGGTGTCGCGTGCCCTCACGCGCCCGGAGCGGGTGGACGCGGAGACCAGGACGCGGATCTTCGAGCAGATCGAGCGGCTCGGCTACCAGGTCAACCGGGCGGCTCGCGGCCTGGTCACCGGGCGTACCAGCAATCTGGCGGTGATCGTCTCGGATCTGGCCAACCCGTTCTTCCCGGACATCGTCAAGGGCGTCCAGATCCGGGCCCAGCGGCGGAACCTCACGACGCTGCTGGCCGACTCGGGGGAGAACCCCGAGGCCGAGCTGGACCTGGTGAGCAGCCTGGCTCCGCAGGTCGACGGGATCATCCTGTGCGGATCCCGGATGTCGGACGAGCAGCTGGTCAAGGCTCGGCAGCTCGCTACGCTCCTGCTGGTCAACCGCAGCGCCGTCGGGTTCCCCGCGGTGACGGTCGACAACGTCGACGGCATGCACCAGGCGGTGCGCCATCTGCGGGCGCTGCGCCACCGGCGGATCGGCTACGTCGGGGGGCCCGACAGCAGCCGTTCGCACCATGACCGGTTGGCAGGCGCGCGCCGGGCCGCGGCACACAACAGGATGGAGCTGGTCGAGCTCGGCAACGTCGACCCGTCGTTCAGCGGCGGTGCCGCCGCGGCGCATGCGGTCCTGCTCGCGGAGGTCTCCGCGGTCCTGACCTACAACGACGTGATCGCGATCGGCCTGATGCACCGGCTCGTCGGCTTCGGAGTCCGTGTCCCTGACGAGATCAGCGTCGTCGGTTTCGACGACATCCCGCTCTGCGAGATGACCTACCCGCCGTTGACGACCGTGCGGTTTCCCCGGCGGGAAGCAGGCGAGGCCGCCGTCGACCAGCTGATGCGTGCCCTCAACGGCGCCGAGCCGGAGCAGGACGCAGCACCGCTGCCCACCGAGCTGGTGGTGCGCGGCTCCACCACCAGACTCCACGTCACCACCCAGGGAGTCCTGTCATGACCGCCCGAGTCCTGCATCTCGGCGCCGACGACGACGTCGTGATCGCCCTGGAGCCGTTGACCAAAGGCATGCCGGTGGACGACATCGTCACCGTCGACGACATCCCGGCAGGCCACAAGATCGCGCTGCGCGACCTGCCTGCCGGGGCCCTCGTCCACAAGTACGGCCATGTGATCGGGATGACCGGCGCGCGCGTCCGCGCCGGGGAGCACGTGCACACCCACAACCTGACCATGCCGCCCGACGCCACCGGGGTCGCCACCGGTGGCCCGGTGGCGGCGGTGCCCGAGGTGCCCGCCGACCTGCCACGGACCTTCGACGGGATCGTCCGACCCGATGGTCGCGTCGCCACCCGCAACTACATCGGCGTCCTCACCACCGTGAACTGCTCCGCGACGGTGGCCAAGCAGATCGTCCGGCGCACCGAGGACGAGATCAGCGACCTGCATCCCGACGGGGTCGACGGCGTCGTGGCACTGACCCACGGCACCGGCTGCGGGATGGCGAACTCCGGGCCGGGCTGGGACGTCCTGCGTCGCACCCTCATCGGGTACGCCCGCCACCCCAACATCGGTGGCCTCGTCGTCGTCGGGCTCGGCTGCGAGGTCAACGCCATCCACAGCCTGATCGACGAGATGGACCTGCCGGCCTGGCTCCCGCAGTCGTCCTTCACCATCCAGGACCTGGGCGGCAGTGCACCCGCGGTCCGCGAGGGCGTCCGCCGGGTGCGGGAGATGGCCGACGTGCTGCGCGGCACGCCCCGTACCCCGGTCGGGGTGGAGCACCTCGTCCTCGGCATGCAGTGCGGCGGCTCGGACGCGTGGTCGGCGCTGACCGCGAACCCGGCCCTCGGGGTGGCCAGCGACTACCTCGTCGCCCTCGGCGCCACGAGCATGCTGGGGGAGACCCCCGAGATCTACGGCGCCGAGCAGATGCTCGCCGAACGCGCCGTCGACGACGCCGTCCGAGAGAAGCTGCTGGAGCGCATCGGCTGGTGGGAGCGCTACACCGCAGCTCAGGGCACCACCATCGACGGCAACCCCTCGCCCGGCAACAAGGCAGGCGGCATCACCACGATCCTGGAGAAGTCGCTCGGCTCGGTCGCCAAGGGCGGTCGGAGCCCGCTGTCGGAGATCGTCGACTACGCAGCGACCCCGACGGTGAAGGGCTTCGTCTTCATGGACACGCCGGGCTACGACCCGGTGTCGGCCACCGGGATGGTCGCCGGGGGCGCCAACATCATCGCGTTCACCACCGGCCGCGGTTCGGTGTTCGGGTCCCGCCCGGTGCCGACGGTCAAGCTGGCCACCAACTCCGAGCTCGCCACCCGGATGAGCGGCGACATCGACGTCGACTGCTCCGGGATCGTCGAGACCGGCGTGCCGCTGGAGGAGATGGGCCTGCGGGTCTACCGGCGGCTGGTCGAGGTGGCGTCGGGGGACCGCTCGCAGAGCGAGGACCTCGGCGTGGGCGGCGAGGAGATCGTGCCGTGGCAGATCGGCGCTGTCCTGTGAACCGTCTCGGGCAGGCCGCGCTTGCCCACCTGACCGAGTCCGCGCTCCTGTCCCTGCCCGCCCGGCACACCGCGGCGAGCACCGTCGGCGTGGTGCACCTGGGCATCGGGGCCTTCCACCGGGCGCATCAGGCCGTCTACACGGAGGACGCCGTCCTCGCCACCGGCGACACCGGCTGGGGGATCTGCGGGGTCACGCAGCGGTCGGCGTCCGTGCGTAACCAGCTGGCCCCGCAGGGCGGCCTCTACGGGGTCCTGCAGAAGGACGCGGACGTCCCGGCGGCCCTGCGGATCACCGGGATCGTCCGCGAGGTGCTCGACGGCCCGACGCAGGCCGGCGACGTGCTGGACCGGCTGGCCGACCCGGCCGTCGCGGTGGTGACGCTGACCGTCAGCGAGAAGGGGTACCGCCGCGGGCCGGACGGGCGGCTCGACCTGGCCGACGCGACCGTCCGCGCCGACGTCGGCGGCGCGGCCCCGGCAGGCGCCGTCGGGCGCCTGGTCCGCGGCCTGCAGCGCCGCCGCGAGCGCGACGCCGGACCCGTCACGGTGCTGTGCTGCGACAACCTCAACCACAACGGTGCGGTCGTGGCGGGTCTCGTCGCCGACTTCTGCCGGGCACTGCCCACACGGGAGGGTGAGCCGCTGGCCGACTGGATCGGTGCCCACGTCGCGTTCCCCAGCTCGATGGTCGACCGCATCGTCCCCGCCACCACTGCCGAGGACCGCGCACAGGCGCTCGCGATCAGCGGTCTCGACGACGAGGGGTTGGTCACCGCCGAACCGTTCGGCCAGTGGGTGATCGAGGACCGCTTCGCCGCCCGCCGCCCGGCCTGGGAGCTCGCCGGGGCCCAGCTCACCGACGACGTCACCCCGTTCGAGCTGATGAAGCTGCGCATCCTCAACGGCTCGCACTCGACGCTGGCCTACCTCGGCGCCCTGGCGGGCCACCGCACCATCGCCGACGCCGTCGCCGACGACGGGTTGCGCGATGTCGCGACCGCGCTCATCCGCGACGACATGATCCCCACTTTGGCCCAGCCGGACGGGGTCGATCTGGTGGAGTACGGCGACCGCGTGCTGGCCCGCTACGCCAATCCGGGGCTGCGCCACACCACCGTCCAGATCGCGATGGACGGCACCCAGAAGCTGCCGCAGCGCCTCGTCGCGCCCGCGGTCGCGGCGATCGAGGCCGGTCGCAGGCCCCACGCGGTCACGCTCGGGCTGGCCGCGTGGATGGCGTACGTGGCGCTCGGGCGGGACCGCGACGGCCGCCCCCTCCCGCTCGACGACCCGATGGCCGATGTCCTCGGGGCCGTCCGCGGGACGACGGACGCCGCCACGGTGGCCGACCGCCTGCTGGCCGTCGAACCGGTCTTCGGTCCGCTGCTGCCAGACGTCGGCTGGTGGCGTCAAGAGCTCGTCGACGACGTCCGGAGCCTGCTCGCAGGCCGCATCCCGGCCTTCTCCTCCGTGCGGACGTGAAGTTCTTCCCCGCCTCCGCAGCTTCGGTGAACAGATCCGTGACCGTCAACGGGCGGAATCGCGCGGAGCCACCCGCACCGGCAGCGACGTCAGGCTGCGCAGCGCGTTGTTCAGCCGCGGTACGACCTCGCCCGCGGGCTCCCACCCGGCAATTCGCTCGGCCAGCGCGCTGATCACGACCTGCCCTTCCAATCGGGCGAGCGACATGCCCGCGCACACGTGCGGGCCCACTCCGTAGCCGAGATGCCCCGCGGTGCGCCGCTGGACGTCGTAGCGATCCGGGTCGGGCCAATGGGCCGGGTCGCGGTTGGCGCCCGCGTACAGCGCCAGCACCTTGGCGTCGGCCGGGATGCGCGCGTCGCCGAGCCGCACCTCCTCCGTCGTCGTGCGGAAGAAGCCGATGACCGGAGACTCGAAGCGCACCGTTTCCTCGAACGCGGACCGCGCCAGCTCCGGGTCGTTGCGGACGAGGTCCCACTGTTCGGGGTGGTGCAGGAAGTCGAGCACGGCGAAGGAGAGAGCGCTGACGGTGGTGTCGACGCCCGCGGAGAACAGCGAGCGCACCAGCGAGGCGGCGTGATCGTCGGACAGTCCTGCGGCGGTCGCCGCGTCGTGGATGCCTGCGCCGATCGAACCCTCGCGCAACGCCTCACGTCTGCAGTGGTCGGTGATCCATTCCAGCACGCCTTCGCACGCGACCAGCGACGCCTCCAAGCGCTGGTTGCGGGGACCGATTGCATTGAACGACAGCGCCCCGTAGGCCAGCAGGGGTTCACGGACGTCGCCTTGCACGCCCAGCGCCCGCGGGAAGACGACGGTCGGGAAGACCTCGGCGAGGTCGGTCACCGCGTCGAAGCTTCCGCGTCCGACCAGGTCGTCGACGATACGGCGAGCCTCGACGGCGAAGTCTTCTTCGAAGACGCGCAGGGCGCGCGGTGTCATGGCGCCGACGACCACGCCCCGGTAGCGGGCATGGTCGGGTGGGTCGACTTCCAGCAGCAGGCTGGGCTTGCGCCATCCATAGGCGGCGGTGCGCAGGTCGCCCAGTCCCACCCCGGCAGCGGAGGAGAACCGCCGGTGGTCGCGCAGTAGAGCATGCACCTCGGCGTGAGCCGCCACCGCCCAGGCGTCGTAGCGACTCAGGTGCACCGCGGGGCCCATCGCGCGCAGCCCGACCAGCTCCGGGAAGGGGTCGACGACGAATGCGTCGCTGAACGGGTCGAGGTCCGACACCGGCCCCTCGACGGTCGCCACGGTCGTCACGGCGAGACCTCAGCACTTCCGACGCCGCGGGCAACGAGCGGCAGTCGAGCAGTGGCGTCGGGGTTGTCAGGTCTGAACCGCATGTGGATCCCCTCCGGTCAGGTCAAGCGCGGGCGCCGACAATGCTGTCGACGGCGCCGAGCTCGCCGGACCGGCCGAACCGGCTCACGCCGGGGTGCCGCGCGGGCACCCGATAGATCCCGACGAGGAACGCGAGCGGGTGCCCGTCGTGGAACAGTGTCGATGACCAGGCACTACCGTCGCGCAACCCGCGCGGCGGGGTCGGCGTCGACCCCACCGTACAAGCTATATGTGATAGCAACAAGGCTCCACTGCTGACGACCGGACCGGTCTGTGGTGCGGGACGCGGGTCGCTGATCTCGTCATCGCTCGGCAGCGGAAGCAGTGAGAACGCCGTCCAGCCAGTCGAAGGTGCGCTGGTGAAACAGGCCGATGGCGCCTTCCTGGCAGTGCTCGCCGCCACCCTCGTTCTCGGGGAAGGTGATCAGCTCCTTCTGGCACCTCAGTGCGTCGAAGACACGCTCTGGCTGGCCCGCGGCAAACTGGTCGTTCTCCCCGCTCAGCACGAGCGTCGGGCAGGTGATCTTGTCGGCAATCCCCTCAACCGTGTACGCCTCGGACGCTGTGCGGAAGTCATCGGCGGTGGAAACGCCGAAGGTCCATAGGCCGTTCTGGATCATCCAACGCGCACCGATGTCCTCTGCCATGAGCGCCTCGAGGCCGCCAGGGTGGCCTGCCGCCGCCTTGAAGGGTGCGTCGAGCACCCCATGCGGGTCGTACAGGCCGTCAAACAACACGCACGCGGCCAGGCGGTGCTCAAACGCGGCAGCCCGCGCAGCGAGGTAGCCGCCGAGGCTCATGCCGATCAGGACGACCTGGTTGTCGTCGACCTCGGGCTGGGCGAGCGCGAAGTCGACGACCGGGGAGACCACGGCTTCCCAGTCGGGCCGGAAGCGCAGACCCTGTTCGCGAACCGCTGTCCCCTGGCCGGGACCGTCGAACGCCAGGACGTTGTACCGACGCCGCAGCGCCCCCGCGGCGAGCGCGAAGTAGCCCTCCTCTAGCGTCGAGTCAAAGCCGCCGTGGAAGATGACCGTCGGGCGCGGCTCGCCGCTGTCATCCGCGAGGAACAGGTACCCGGGGAGTGTGGTGCCCTCATAGGGGATGCGGACGGCGCGGACCGGGGTGTCGAACAGGGCAACCGCGTCCGCAAAGGTCTGCCGGGACGCCCTTGCCAGCCGGGCTGACTCCGCGTCGTTCGTCGGGTCGGCACGCCGGTAGAAGTCGGCCACCCGGTAGTAGTTCGACGCCCGCAGCAACGCGTCCCGGGCGCTCACCCGGTGCTCGCCTGCCAGTGAGTCGCGGCCGAAGCCCTCGACCCGCGCCGCGGTGGCCGCCCACTGAGCTGACCACGCCTCGTCGTCCCCTTCCGGGATCTGGCGCAGGGTCACCAGAACTTCACCCAGCTCGGCCCCGCCGTACGTGCTGTATCCGGCCGTCCGCAGCGCTTCGAAGGAGAAGGACTCGTCGTCAAAGAAGAATTTCATGACCTGCATCCCTTCGTACAGAACGAGACTGTCTCGTTCCACTGCGAAGGACAACAGCGGCCTTCCGCTGCGGAACGCAACGGTTTCGTTCCATGTATCGTGCGGTGCCATGGCGCCAGAGGGAACAGCAGCAGGCGGGGCGGCACTGCGGCAGCGGGTGACCGATGCGATCACCGAGGCGACCTTCGCGGAACTCGCCGAGAACGGCTACGCGCGGATGTCGATGGATGCGGTCGCCCGGCGCGCCCGCGTCGGCAAAGCCGCGCTGTACCGACGCTGGCCGTCCAAGCTGGCGATGCTCACCGAACTGATCCGCGAGGCGGTGCAGGGCACACTGCCGCCGGTTCCGACAACCGGCGCCCTGCACACCGACCTGCGGGAACTGCTCGGCACCCTCCGCAGCCAGCTGGCCCAGCCGCCGGTCAGCAGCATCGCTCTCGGGCTGCTCGCGGAAGCGCGCTACACAGAACCGCTCTCGGACATGCTGAACAACAGCCTGATCGCACCGCGCCGGGCTGCGGTACACGCCGTGTTGCAGGCAGCGATCGATCGTGGTGAGCTCCCGGCCCAACTGGACGTGGAACTGGGCACGGACCTGCTGGTTGGTCCGCTGGCCTACCGCGTACTGATCAGGGCGGCCAACAGTGACGACGACTACCTGGAGAGACTCGCGACGGTCATCGAGTCCGCACTGAAGTCGGCCGTTCTGTAGCGCCGCCCCTCACCGTCCGCTGCGGTCTCACCCGCGCTCGCTGTGGGAGCCGGTCATGAGGGCGGCGAGGTCGTCGGGTGCGAGGAAGGAGGGTGGTGGGGGCGGTCCCCAGCGGTAGAGCCCGGATGCGCCCTCGAAGTCCTGCGCGGTCCAGGTCTGGTCCTCGACGATGGCGTCCATGTCGGAGTAGTACTCGCTGAAGTTGCCTGCGGGGTCTTTGAGGTACCAGAAGAAGTTCGATCCGATGTGGTGTCGGCCCAGGCCCCAGATGTGGCGCTCGGGGTGGCCCTCGAGCATCGCGGTGGCGCCGCGGCCGACGTCATCGATGTCGTCGACCTGCCAGGAGGTGTGGTGCATGAAGTTCACCGGGGCGGGCAGCACGAGCACGTTGTGGTGGTCGGTCGAGCAGCGCAGGAACGAGGACAGTCCCCGCACCTGATCAGAAAGCTTGAACCCCAGCCCGTCGAGGAAGAACGCCCGGGTGGTGTCATAGTCGGTGGAGCCGAGCACGAAGTGCCCGAGCTTGCGTGGGGTGACCGCGCCGTCGCGGAGGACTCCCGGTGCCCGGCTGTTGGATCGTTCGATGCGCCCGACCCCGTTGTAGGCGGTGGGCTCCTGGCGCGGTTGCTGGAGTCGGGGCAGGATCTCGATGACGCCGATCGCCCCCGAGACGGGTTCGGCGGTGGTGACGGTGTTCTCGGCGCGTTCGAGCTGGTACCCGCCTTTTTCCAGTGAGGTGGCGATGCGGCCGAGGTCGTCCTGGTCGTCGGCGGCGACGCGGAACTCGACCAGGCGGCGCCGGTCGGTACGGACCAGTTCGAGCTGTTCGCCGCCGTGGGTGGTGGAGAACGCCGCCCGCCCGTCGGTGGAGCGGGCCAGCCCGAACTGGTCGTAGTAGGCCGCGGTGGCCGCGACGTCGGGGACTCCGACGGTGACTTTGGCGACGCGGTGCAGGGCCACGATGCTCTCCTTCGAGTCGGGCGATCGGCGGGATGCTCAGACGAGCGGGGTGATGTGGTCCTCGCGGCCCAGCAGGGCCTTGCCGTAGATCTCGTAGCCGACGGCCGGGAGGACGACGGCGTGCCGGGCCGCGACCGAGGAGTCGCGCCAGATCCGCTGCAACGGGTTGGCGTCGGCGAAGCTGCCTGCGCCGTGCGCGGAGAGCAGGATGTTGATGGCGGCCGTGATGTGCTCGACGACCCATCCGGTGTCGGCCCGGACACGGGCGCGCGTGGTGAAGTCCGGGTAGACGCCGCGCGCGGCGGCCTCGTCGATGTCGGCTGCCGCCCGGTAAGCGTGCAGGTGTGCGGTGTCGATGAGCATCGCGGCTTCGGCGAGCTGCAACTGGAAGGCGACCGAGTCCGCCTGGGCGGTGTAGAAGGTGTACGAGATCGGCTTCTTGGCGGCCTTCTCCGTCACGATCTGCAGCGCGGCCCGGCCCAGGCCGAGCTGGGGCCCGACCAACACGAGTGCGAGGATCGGCACGAACGCCGACCGGAACAGCGTCTCGTCGGTGAGTTCGGTGGCGTAGGTGCCCTCGATGGCAGGCGGCACCGAGATGATGCGGTGATCGGGGACGAACACGTCCTGCGCGATGAGGCAGTTGCTGCCGGTGGACTTCATCCCCGCGACGAACCAGGTCTCCTGCAGGTCCATGTCGCTGCGCGGGATCAGCGCCAAGCCCTGGTCGACGACCTCGCCCGCGTCGTCGGTGATCGGGACGCCGAGCACCGCCCAGTCCGCGTGCCACGACCCGGAGTTCCAGAACCAGCGCCCGGTGACGCGGTGGCCGCCCTCGACCTTGCTGGTCTCGGCGGTGGGTGCGAGCACGCCGGAGATCAACGCGTCGGGATTGTCGGCCCACACGTCGTCCTGCGCCTGCTGCGGGAACGTCCCGAGCATCCAGCTGCAGATGTTGAGCAGGGTGACCACCCACGCGGTGCCGCCATCGGCCTCACCGACCGCGGCGGACACGTCGAGCATGGTGCGCATGGAGGTCTCGTAGCCGCCGTACCGCTTGGGCTGGGCGATCTTCAGGATGCCCGCGTCGCGCAATGCCTGGACGCTCTCCTCGACCACCCGGCGGTCTTCTTCGCCCTGGGCGGCGTTCCGCCGCAGCAGTGGCTGCAGCTCTTTGACGCGGGCGACCAATTCGACGGCGCTGGGCACATCGGTGTCGGCGACATCGGTGCCGGCCGGGCGGACATGGACGCTGGTCATGACGGGACTCCTTGGACAGGCCGGTGTCGGGCTGGTCGGGCGGGGCAGGTCGGTAGCGCAGTCAGTAGCGCAGTCAGTGGGCGCAGGCGGTGATGGCGTCGACGATCCGGGGCCGGGGCCGCTCAGCGAAGCGGGAGTGCGTGCCGAAGGTGCGGTGCGCGTAGATCAGCGGTGGCAGCTCGGTGCGGCTCGCGGCCTGGACCAAGCCGAAGAGCATCAGGTGATCGCCGGCCTCGACGGTCTGGTGCAGGTCACACACCATCCAGCCTGCCGCCTGCGCCAAACGGGGCAGGCCGTCGTCGGCGAACCACTCGGTGGACCCGAACCGATCCACCCCGCGGCGGGCGAACACCGTGGCCAGATCATCCTGCGCGGATCCCAACAGGTTCACCCCGAAGCGGCCCGCCTGCTGGATCCGGCGCAGCATGGTGGAGGCTCGGTCGAAGGCGACGCTGATCAGCGGCGGGTCGAGCGATAGCGAGGCGAACGAGCTCACGGTGGCGCCGTGCGGGACGCCGTCGAGGCTGGTCGTGACGACGGTGACCGGAGCGCACACCCCCGCCATCAGATCGCGGAACCGCTGCTGGTCAATCACCCGAGGCCTCCTCGCCTATTAACCATGATGATTAGGGTTATGCTCGGTCCTGATGGTGGCGCTGTCAAGCGCTTGGGGTATATTGTTCATGGGTAATTGGCGGCGGGGGCGGGGGAACGTATGGCCATCTCGGCAGAAGACGAGCCGGGATTCGACGCACCCGCGCTGCGTCCGCAGGACTGGCAGCGGCACCGTCGTCCCACTGCGCCCGGGCGCAGACCGGCGCCTCGGCAGTCGCGGGCCGAGGACGCCGCGGAGCAGCTCATCGGCCTCGCCGAGGACGCCGCTCCTGGCGACCGGCTGGGCTCCAAGGAAGAGCTGCGTGGCCTGTGCGGGGTGTCGGTCGGCACGTTCAACGAGGCCGTCCGCATCGCCCAGTCACGCGGGATCGTCTCGGTCCGCCCCGGCCCCGGTGGCGGAGTGTTCGCCGCCGCCCAGTCGGCGATGGTCCGGCTCGGCAACTCGGTGCTGGCGCTGGACTCGGGCCAGACCTCGGTGGTCGAGGCCGTGCGGATCCGGGACGCGTTGGACCCACTGCTCATCGAGGACGCCCTCTGGCATGCTTCCCCGGCCGACATCGCGGAGATGCGCGAGATCCTCACCGAGATGAGCGCAGCCGTCGACGCCTGCGATCCGAGCGCGTTCGTACACGCCAACTGGTCACTGCACGCCCGGATCGCCGCAGTCAGCCCGCACGCGGTCCTGCGCTCGCTCTACGTCAACTTGCTCGACCAGATCGAGTCCCACACGCTGACCATCCTGCCCGGCAGCGAGCAGCCGCTGCCGGACGACATGGCCGCCCGCAACACGCTGCACACCGCGCTGGTCGACGCCCTTGACGACCGTGACCGCGACCGGGCGCTGAGCCTGATCGCTGACCACAACACCAGCAACACGCTGCCCGGAGCACTCACCCCTGCCGCCAAGAGAGTCGGCACCGCACCTCGATAGCCGGCGGACCTTGATCGGCGGGATCGGGACATAACGGCCTTATGCGGCACGTATGTCCCGATCTCGGTGATCATGCCCGACCGCGCCACCGTCCCCTGGCTCCGTGCGGATTACAGAACACGCCCTAGACGGGTGGCCGCGGCGGTCAGGTCGTGCATGGTCTGCGCTCGGTCTTCGGTGATGCGTGCGCCCAGGCGGGGGCCGGTGACTTCGGCCCCGGGTCCGGCGATTTCGGAATGGTGGTTGATCTGCGTTCCTCCGCTGGGGAGTTCGGTGAGGGTGTGCCGGCTGGTGAGATAAAGGCCGTTGAACTCGGATCGGTAGGCGTAGATGTGACCGTCGAGAAGTTCGGTGATGACGCAGTCGACGGCGAAGTCCGCGCCGTCGGGGGTGACGGTGAGGCGGGTGCCTACGGCGAACGGGCCGTGGATCTCGATGTGGTCGCCGGTGTCGCTGCGGGATGAGCCGGTGTAGAGGTCGCGCAGGGCTGTCCAGACGTCCATGGGTGCGGCGGTCGTGTTTGCTGTGTAGTCGTGTTCCCACGCCGGGCAGGCGGTGAGAAAGTCGGCGATGGCGGTGATGACCTGCTCGGGGGTTTCGACGTGCGGGAGGTGACCGGTGTCGGGCAGGAGTCGGAAGGCGGTGTTGGGGATCGCGTCGGCCCAGGCCTGTCCGATGCTGATGTCGGCGATGCGGTCGCTGGCGCCCCACACCACGAGGGTCGACGCCGACACGTCGTGGAGGCGGGCGCGCAAGCCGGTGTCGGTGCCTCGAGCGCCGCTGTAGACGTTCAGCGCGGTCATGTTGGCTGCTGCGATCGCTTGGGCGTTCGGGGGCAGCGTGGTGCTCGGCAGGAATGGTGCGGCGTTGTGAAAGGAAAGCTGGAGTATCTCGGGCAGGGTCCTGGTCGACACGTCGGCGACGGGGTGATCTGGAACATCGATGCCGGTAGCGTTGAGCAGCACCATCCGCGCAACGCGGGGCGAGCCCGTCAGGGCCATCTGCGCGGCGATCCAGCCGCCGAACGAATTGCCGACGAGGGTCACGTCGACGACGTCGAGTTCGTCGAGCAGCCCGATGTAGAGCGCTGCCAGTTCGGCCACCGAGTCAAGCGAGTCCGGCCGTGCAGTGCCGCCGAAACCGGGGTGGGTGGGGGTGATCACCCGCGTATGGGTGGCGGCCGCGAGCCGACCGGCGAAGGCGCTCACCGACTGGGGTCCTGCGCCCCCGTGGAGCAGGAGCACGGGCCGCCCCGAGCCGCGCTCGGTCACGGTCACCGAGGTGGCAGCCTCGCCCCGGCTCAGTGTGTAGGTGGCCGTGGTACTCGTGGTGGACATGGCTCCTCCTGATCGACGCGGTATCAACATGAGTATATAAGCACGTTGATTTAGGAGGGAGGCGGCCGGTAGGGTTCCCCTCATGAGCCGTCCGCCGCATGAGATCGGGGCGTCGGTGAAGCGCTTGCAAGTGCGCCACCATCGAGCCATCTATGCCGAGCTGGCGCCCTTGCACATCACCCCGGTGCAGTGGGACGCGCTGCGCCACCTCGAGCACAATCCCGAGGCCTCGCTGCATGACTTGGCCCGGCTGACCCATCAGACAGACCAGGCGTTCGGCACCTTGGCAGGCCGCATGATCGACCGCGGCCTCATCGAACGCGTCCCGGGGCCCGGGCGCGCCGTCCGCCACCGCATCACCGACAAAGGGTATGAGCTGCTGACCGCTGCCAACCGGATTGTGGACGCCGTCCTTAGTGCGTCGTTCAACTCTCTGACACCCGACGAGTTAGCGCAGTTCGACGCCCTGCTGACCAAGCTGTTGCCGCCTCCACCGCAGATATCGATACCTACCGATGGCCGACCCTCTGCTGTGGGTGGTGGGGCTGATGCTCGCGTCCGGCGCGCACTCGGCCCTCCCCGAACATCGGACTAGCCTGCCCGCCGCGCTCCGCACGTAGGTGATCGCCAGATGGGGACATCAGGTGTGCCTGCGCAGCCCATGTCCCGTATCCGGCGGCGATCATGGTCGGGTGGCCTGGCCTGCCCGTCTGCCGGGGCGGTGTCGTCGGCCCGGGACGGGTTGCTGCGGCGGGAAGCAGTCGACCGGACGCGGCGGCAAAGGGGTGTCGGGTGCCCGCAGCAAACCATTCGGCGCGGTCACCCGGCGTGAGCGGGTCCCGCTCGCGGTGGCCAGGGCCTGCGCTCATGCCGCCACCTCTTCGGGCCGCGCCATGATCTCGACGCGGCCGGTGGCCACGTCATAGACCAGGCCCCACACCCGGATACCGGGCACAGTCTCGCGCACGACCCCGACGTCGTGGCGGATCGCGGCGGCCGGGTCGCCCACGTGCATCGCCCGCACCTGCTCGACGTCGGTTCCGAGGAACCCGGCCAGCGCGTTCGGATCCTCGGCGAGCCGTAGGATTCCGCAGTCGGTGTGGTGGAGCACGACCACGTCGAGGCCGGGCGAACCCATCGGCGGGCCCCCCGCCGAAGCCTGCATCTGCAGCCGTCCGACCGTTGCCAATCCGGCGAGGGTGGCGAGCGTCGGCGGGGTCACCCGCCCTCCGATGTTGCGGACAACCGCAGCGTCGCCGAGCTCCAGGCCCAGTACCGACTCCGGGTCGACCCGCGGGTCCGCACAGCCGATCACGAGCAGCTGCCTGCGGGGCATCATCCGCAGCCCCTGGAAGCGGCCGGTCGCCGTGAACGCCGCGTTGCCTGCCAGCACTTCGTCGATCTCCATCGGGCTGCCCTTCTAGTGGATGATGTCCACCATGGTGGTGAACACCATCCACTAAAACAGCCATGGTGTACGGTGTCAACTACGACGAGTGCGAATGGGTCGCCGATGCCCGTCAGGCAGAGCCGTCTCGCCGGAACGGAGGCACGGGAGTGAGCGCTGAGCAGGCCCCCGACGCCGAACGACCCAGGGGGCGCGCCAGCCAGCGCCCTACCGGGGTGGTCCTGGACGGCCTCATCGCCGCCGGTGTCGCCCAAGCTCGCTCGGGAGGCCCGGACGCCGTCGTCCTGCGCGAGGCGACGCGCGCGGTCGGCGTGTCACCGAACGCCGCCTACCGCTATTTCACCGACCGTGACGCGCTTCTGGCCGCAGTCGCCTGGGAGGCGATGAGCATGCTGGCGCTGCGGATGGAACGTGGCGTGGCGGCCGTTCCGAACCGGCACGGAACTGTCCGGGGAGCCAGAGCCAGGCTCCACGCCATCGGCGATGCCTACCTGTCTTTCGCCCGTGATGAGCCCGGTCTCTTCCGTACGGCATTCGCCGGTTCCGCCCGCACCCACACCGCCCGCGCCCAGGTCGGGCCCACGGGCGCCCCGGCCCGAACCCCGATGGACATCCTCGACGCGGCACTCGACGAGCTCGTTCTCGCCGGCGCCTTACCGCCCACCCGGCGTGCCCACGCCACCGCGCTGGCCTGGGCGACGGTGCATGGCGTGGCCGTCCTTCGGCTGTCCGGGACCATCGGCGATCGGGACACCCCCGCCGCGCTCGACCGCGCTGTCACCATGTTCATCCAGCGCGGCCTGTAAGAACGCGAAGCCAACGTGCTGTGTGTCGGCCCTGCGGTTTCTTGCCGAGCCGCGAGGCGCTGCTGACCGACGATGGCGGCGTATGCGGCTTCCACCCAAGACCGCTGCCACGCCGCGTCAGCCTCGGCAGGCGGTGACGCCCCGCACGCCGCGTGCGCCTCGATCCCCTGGAGCCGGCTCAACCAGAACGGCAGGCGCGGGCTCCATCAGGAGGTGAGCCGGTCGAGCCCCCCGACTTGCACCGCGCCGTGACCGAGATCGTCGCGCAGTGGATCAAGCGGGCCGGACCGCTCGTCGCCTCCCGGAGCACTGAGCGTGGCTTGCTTTCAAGCGCGCTCGAAGCTTTAGCGTCGGGGCCGTGACCACGACGAACGAGACGAAGACATGGATCATCACGGGCGCGAGTTCGGGCCTCGGCCTGGCGCTCGCCGAGGCGGCACTCGCGGCTGGCGAGCATGTGATCGGGACCGCGCGACGGGCCGACCGGTTCGACGGGCTCAAGGCGCGGTACGGGGATCGGCTCCTAGCCATCGAGCACGATGTGCGCGACACGGCGGGAGCGGCCGCGGTCGTTCAGCAGGCGCTGGAGGTGTTCGGGCGCGTCGACGTGCTCGTCAACAACGCAGGCGCCGGACAGGTCGGCGCCGCCGAAGAGATCACGGATGCCGCGCTGCGGGCCATGCTCGAACAGCACCTGTTCGGTCCGGCCGCCTATGTGCGTGCCGTGCTGCCCCACCTGCGGGAGCGTCGCTCGGGTGCGATCGTGCAGATGAGCAGCCAGGGCGGGCGGATGTCGTTCCCCGCCGTCGGCAGCTACTCAGCAGGCAAGTTCGCGCTCGAGGGCTGGTCGGAGGCGCTGGCGGGCGAGGTCGCACCGTTCGGCATCCGCGTCCTCATCGTCGAGCCCAGTCGCTTCCGCACCGCGTTCAACGCCGCCGACGTGCTCAACGCAGCGCAGCAGAGCTCGATCTACGACGAGGCCATCGGCCCCGTGCTCGCGAACATGGCCGAGGCGGACGGCATCCAGGAGGGCGACCCGGCACGCGCCGCCCGGGTGATCCGCGACATGCTCGACACCGCCGACGCGCCGCTCCGGCTCCCGCTCGGTGCCGAGGCGGTTCGCAATCTCGCCCGCGTCTACCGTGGTGCGCTCGACGACGTCGAGAAATGGGCGTCGGTGAGCGAGTCGGCGGACTTCCCAGGCGTGCCGCCTGCGGTGCGCGCGTTCTGATCGCCGTACGTTGTGGGCTATGGCCACTCAGGCGCTGATCGAACGCATCCTCGCTGCAGGCGACGGGCCGTCCTCCTCGGCGATCGATGCGCTGCACGAGCTGCTCGACGACGCCACGATCGAGGCCTCGGCAATGCCCAGGAGTGTCGCCGAGGCCGCCCGGCTTGTCGGCCTGTCGACGCACACCCTCCGTTACTACGAGCAGGAAGGACTCGTGCGGCCCGCTCGCAACGCCTCCGGGTACCGCGAGTACTCCGCGTCCGACCTGCGCCGCCTCGTCTTCCTCACCCGGATGCGCCTGTCCGGCACTACCATCAATGACCTCAAGCGCTACATCCTGCTCGTCGAGCAAGGCCCGAGCACCATCCCGGAGCGCCGCCGCATCATGCTCGACCAGCAAGACCGAATCAGGCGCCAGATCCGTGAGCTCGGCCTGGCGCTGGAGACCACCGAGTACAAAATCCGCATCTACGACGGACACCCTCAAGGCTGACGGCCGCCCGCTGTCCAACGGGCCGATATGAGCGTTTCATAGGTGTTCGCCTGTGAAACAACCACCGCCGACTGCGAGCGGCTCGGGCGTGCCGCGGCGCAGCAAGTCAGCGCCGGTCAAGCCGGTTCCCAGGACGGTCGTCGTCGCGCCCGGCCAGCATCTTCGCGGCGTCCTGGTAGCCGCGTCGTCACCCCCGTATTGCCCGGCAGTCCGGGCCAGCTGGTCGGCGGTGTGCTGATCGCCCGCGAGAGCTCGGCGCCCAACCTCCGGCAGATCATCCCCACCTGGCCAACAGCTTGGACCCCTAGGCGATTCGGCTTCGGTGCGTGGAACTGCTCGTCCCGTGTCGGCTCGGAATCAAGCCGAACTGGGAGCGCGTGCGACAGCTACTCAGGTGCTGCAGCGGGCTTGTGCGCGAGCGCGCCTATGCTCTGCTGGAGAGGTTCAGGGTCATCCTGGCCAATCCGTGTTACTCCCGCCGGGCCCTCGGGGCGCCAGAGGGCTATTGACACAAGTCCGGGATCGACGAGCTCCAGTCCCTCGAAGAAGCTCGCGATTTCGTTGCGCTGGCGGTAGTTGTACGGTATGGCACCCGTAGATCCGTACTCCTCCGCCGCTTCGAGCGACGCCTCGTCGCCCTCGACCACAATGCTGTCCCAGAGCAGCAGGTAGCTCCCGGGAGCTGCGGCACTCATCAGCGTCCGGATCAAGTTCTGGGCCTCCGTTGCCTTCGCGAGGTGTCCGAGCACCCCCATGAAGAGGATGGCGACCGGCTCGTCGAAGTCGAGGAGCTCGCTGGCCTGGGCGAGCAAGGGCGCGGGATCGCGCATATCAGCGTGGATGTACTGAGTGGCGCCCTCCTCGGTGCTCGTCATCAGTGCCCGGGCGTGCGCGAGGATGAGTGGATCGTTGTCGACGTAGACGATCCGTGCGTCCGGCGCGACCTCCTGGGCGACCTCGTGAGTGTTCTCGGCCGTCGGCAGTCCAGCGCCCACGTCGAGGAACTGGCGGATGCCGACCTCTCCAGCCAGGTAGCGCACTGAGCGCTTGAGGAACTCGCGCCCTTCGCGGGCGATCCTCAGGATCGAGGGATCCGTCGCGACCCAGGCGTCCCCGGCCTCGCGATCGACCGGATAGTGGTCCTTGCCCCCGAGCCAGTAATTCCAGATGCGGGCCGAATGTGGGACCGTTGTGTCAATACCGGCGGCCTGGTCGTCATCGTGCGTGGGCATGCCCGCAGAGTAGCGAACGCGAATTAACCGATTCATATCACACATTCCTCCCAACGGAGGCATGAAGCGAATAGCATCGATAGGCCGTTTGCCGACTGCTGGTGCAGGATCCTCGGGCCCGTCCTCGCGATGGCGTACCACGTGATCCATGACCGCGTGATTGCCGCCGGCGTCCGGCCCGGTCAGGCTGGTCGCGCAGAACCTGCGGCTCAGCCGGGCCGCGGCCGAGTTCCTGCCCCGGCTGGCCGACCTGCTGCCAACCCACGGGCGATGAAGAAGTTCAGCAACCTCCACCGGCTGATGCGCCTGGGGGTCCTGCCTCCCAGCTCCCGCGCTACCTCGGCGACCCGACCGCGGGCGGCCCGTACCAGGCCGCGTCCCTGCTGCCGGCCATCCTGATCAGCGACCCCGGCCATGTTCGCGCTCTGCTCACCCACCTCGACGACCTCGACGCAGCCACGACCGCCGAAACCGATGTCATCGATGCACTACGCGCCGACAACCACGCGCGCCACCACAGCGACATCGGCCAGGTCCTCGAACCCCCGTCAAACGGCTGACCGCCACGATCACGGCGCTCCGCCGGGCTGGGGTGGCGGACGAGCAACGGTGTGATGGCCGACGCAGTCACAGGAGCCACCGCAACACGCCATCGGATGGCAGTTCGGGGTGCTGGAGTGCCTTCAACCACATGTACGTCAGATGTGGCAGAGATGCCACCAGACTGTGTCCGAGGGGGGACTTGAACCCCCACGCCCTACTAGGGCACTAGCACCTCAAGCTAGC
>DASWUV010000206.1:0-8836 GCA_036401495.1 Pseudonocardia sp.
CCGTGCTTCATCGCCGCCTTGCGCAGGCGCAGGTAGATGACCGGCGCCTCCTCCTCCGGCTCCAGCGCCACGCAGAGCACGGTGGGCGCGGCCTCGAGGCGCGTGTAGTCCAGCACCTCGGGGCCCTGGCCGACGACGTGCGCGGCGAGGAACTCCAGCTCCTCGCGCGACTGCGGCCGGGCCCGGAAGTCGACGTCGTTGGTGCGCGCCGCGACCCGCGCGAACTTGGCGTAGGCGTAGGCGTCCTCGACGGTGAGCCGACCACCCGTGAGCACGCCGATGCCGCTGTCGCGCGCCGCCAGCAACCCGCGCGCCGCGACCGCCAGCGCGTCGGTCCACGACGTCTCGGCCAACGTGCCGTCGGGCCTGCGGACCAACGGCCGGGTGATCCGGTCGGCCGAGGTGAGGTAGCGGAAGGCGAACCGGCTCTTGTCAGAGATCCACTCTTCGTTGACCTCGGGGTCGTTGCCCGCCAGCCTGCGCAGCACGGTGCCGCGGCGGGTGTCGGTGCGCATCGCGCTGCCGCACGCGCAGTGCTCGCAGATGCCCGGTGTGGACCGGAGGTCGAACGGGCGCGAACGGAACCGGTAGGCCGCGCTGGTGAGCGCCCCGACCGGGCAGATCTGGATCGTGTTGCCCGAGAAGTAACTCTGGAAGGGCTTGTCCTGCGCCACGCCGATCTGCTGATCGGCGCCGCGTTCGAGCAGCTCGATGAACGGATCGCCCGCGATCTGCTCGGAGAAGCGGGTGCAGCGCTGACAGAGCACGCACCGCTCGCGGTCGAGCAGCACCTCGGTGGAGATCGGGATCGGCTTGGCGAACGTGCGCTTGGTGTCGACGAACCGCGACTCGGTGCGCCCCGAGCTCATCGCCTGGTTCTGCAGGGGGCACTCGCCGCCCTTGTCGCAGACCGGGCAGTCCAGCGGGTGGTTGATCAGCAACAGCTCCATCACACCCTGCTGCGCCTTGTCGGCCACCTTCGAGGTGTGCTGCGTGCGCACGACCATGCCGTCGGCCACCGTCATCGTGCAGCTGGCCTGGGGCTTCGGCATCGGACGGCCGCCCATCTCGACCTCGACGAGGCACTGGCGGCACGCGCCTGCCGGGTCGAGCAGGGGATGGTCGCAGAAGCGCGGCACGATGATCCCGAGCCGCTCGCAGGCGCGGATCAGCAGCTCGCCCTTGGGCGCGTCGATGACCCGGTCGTCGATCGTCAGCCGGACGTAGCCCTCCGGCACGGGCGCAGCGCCAGAATCAACCCCAGCGCCTTCTTGGGTGAGGGTCATGCCATGGCTCCGACGGGTTCGACCTTCTGCGTGGATTCTTCTAGGGGCTGTGCGGCGCAGAGATCGAGGAACTCCTGCCGGAAGTACTGGATGCCGCTGGTGATCGGGCTGGTGGCGCCGTCGCCGAGTGCGCAGAACGACCGGCCCAGGACGTTGTCGCAGATGTCGAGCATCGTCTCGATGTCGGCCTCGGTGCCCTCGTGGTGCACCATCCGCTCCAGGATCTGCAGCAGCCAGTACGTGCCCTCGCGGCACGGCGTGCACTTGCCGCAGGACTCGTGCTTGTAGAACTCGGTCCACTTCATGACCGCCCACGGCACCGAGACGGTCTCGTTGAAGATCTGTAAAGCCGTCGTGCCCAGCATCGAGCCCGCGGCGACCGCGCCCTCGAAGTCGAGCGGGACGTCGAGGTGCTCCGCGGTGAGTATCGGAGTGGACGAGCCGCCCGGCGTCCAGAACTTCAGCGGAATGCCGTCCTTCATGCCACCCGCGAGCTCCAACAGCTGCCGCAGCGTGGTGCCGAGCGGCGCCTCGATCTGGCCGGGGCGCTCGACGTGCCCGGAGATCGAGTAGATCTTCGGGCCGGGGCTGCGCTCGGTGCCCATCGAGCGGAACCACTCGCTGCCGCCCTCGACGATGAACGGCACGCTGGCGATCGTCTCGACGTTGTTGACCACGGTGGGCGACGCGTAGAGGCCCGCGGTGGCCGGGAACGGCGGCTTGAGCCGGGGCTGGCCGCGGCGGCCCTCCAGCGAGTCGAGCAGGGCCGTCTCCTCGCCGCAGATGTAGGCGCCCGCGCCCGCATGGACGACGATGTCGATGTCGTAGCCGGTGCCGAGGATGTCCTTGCCGAGGTAGCCCTTCGCGTACGCCTCGCGGACGGCGTTGGCGACCCGACGGATGGGGTGCAGCGCCTCCCCCCGGATGTAGATCGCGCAGAAGTTCGCGCGGATCGCGTAGCAGGTGATGATGCAGCCCTCGATCAGCGAGTGCGGATCGGCCATCATCGTCGGGATGTCCTTGCAGGTGCCCGGCTCGCCCTCGTCGGCGTTGATCACCAGGTACTTGGGCTTCGCGCCGGGGCCGGTGGGGCCCTGCGGGATGAAGCCCCACTTCATGCCGGTGGGGAAGCCCGCCCCGCCGCGTCCGCGCAGGCCGGAGTCCTTCACGAGCTGGATCAGCTCGTCGGGATCGGCTTCGAGGGCGCTGCGGATGGCCTGGTAGCCGCCGGTGCGCTCGTAGGTGTCGATGGACCACGAGCGGGGTTCGGCCCAGCGCCTCGTGAGCATGGGGGTGATGAGGTCGGTCACGGCTTCTTCTCCGGCACAGCAGGGAACGCAGGGGGACTATCGGGCATGGCGGGGGCGGCCCAGCCGCGCTCGGCGGCCACCGTCACGCCGAGGAGCGTCTCATCGCCCACCGACAATCCGTCGACGCTGGCGGCCAGATCCGGGAAAAACCCCGCCAACTCCAGCTCGACGGTGCGGAAGTCGGTGAGCGGCGCTCCGCGGGTCGGGTGCGGTCGCTCGCCACGCCCCAGCGCGTCGACCAGCTCCTCGGTCGACTGGACGGTCTGGTTGTCGTAGTACTCGTAGTTGACCTGCACCACGGGCGCGAAGTCGCAGGCGGCGAGGCACTCGGCGTGCTCCAGGGTGATCGACCCCTGGGTGCCGGGCGGGCCCGCGGTCTCCTCGTGCCCGACGCCGAGCTTCTCCTGCAGGCGCGCGTAGATGGCGTCGCCGCCGAGCATCGCGCACAGCGTGTTGGTGCAGACGCTCACCAGGTGCTCGCCGCACGGAGTGCGCTTGTACATCGTGTAGAAGGTGACGACGGCGGAGACCTCGGCCGTGGTCAGCTCGAGCGCGTCGGCGCAGAACCGGATGCCGTCCTGGCTGACGTGGCCCTCGACCGACTGCACGAGATGCAGCAGGGGCAGCAACGCGGAGCGCGACTGCGGGTAGCGGGCGATGATCTCTTTTGCCCGCTGGTAGGTGACCTCGTCGAAGACGCCGCCGACGATCGGCTGGGCGTCGGGCGCGTTCCAGACCACCTCGTCGGGCGCGGTCACCGGCCCGATGGATTCCGGGGTGCCTTCCGGGAGTGTCATCGGTCCACGCCTCCCATGACCGGGTCGATGCTGGCGACGGCCGCGATGACGTCGGCGATCATGCCGCCCTCGCTCATCGCGGGCATCGACTGCAGGTTCACGAAGCTGGGGTCGCGCACATGGACCCGCACCGGGCGGGTGCCGCCGTCGGAGACGAGGTGGTAGCCCAGCTCGCCGCGCGGGGACTCGATCGCCGAGTACACCTGGCCCGCGGGCACCGCGAAGCCCTCGGTGACCAGCTTGAAGTGGTGGATCAGCGACTCCATCGACTGACCCATGATCTTCTTGACGTGCTCGAGGGTGTTGCCCATGCCGTCCGAGCCGATCGACAGCTGCGCGGGCCACGCGATCTTGCGGTCTTCGACCATCACCGGACCGGGCTCCATCCGCTTCACGACCTGCTCGACGATCTTGAGCGACTCGTGCATCTCGGCCACGCGCAGCCGGTAGCGGGCGAAGCAGTCGGCCTCGGTCGCCGTCGGCACCTCGAAGTCGTAGTTCTCGTAGCCGCAGTAGGGCTCGATCTTGCGCAGATCCCACGGCAGGCCCGCGGCGCGCAGGATCGGGCCGGTGGCGCCGAGGGCGAGGCAGCCGTCGAGCGGCAGGTAGCCGACGTTCTCCAGGCGCTGGCGCCAGATGGGCTGTTCGGTGAGCAGCTTGTCGTAGCCGGGCAGCTGGCCCTGGATCTGCTTGACGCAGGTCATGACCTTCTCGGCCCAGCCCTCGGGGAAGTCCTGGGCCAGTCCGCCCGGTCGGATGAACGCGTGGTTCATCCGCAGGCCGGTGAGGAACTCCAGCAGGTGCAGCACGTCCTCGCGCTCGCGGAACCCGTTGGTCATGCCGGTGAGCGCGCCGAGCTCCATGCCGCCGGTGGCCAGGGCGACCAGGTGCGAGGCGACGCGGTTGAGCTCCATGAGCATCACGCGGCCCTGCTGCGCGCGCAGCGGCGCCTCGACGCCCAGCAGCTTCTCGACGCCGAGGCAGTAGGCGGTCTCGTTGAACAGCGGCGCCAGGTAGTCCATGCGCGTCACGAACGTGACGCCCTGGGTCCAGTTGCGGTACTCGCAGTTCTTCTCGATGCCGGTGTGCAGGTAACCGATGACGGAGCGGGCCTGGGTGACCGTCTCCCCCTCCAGCTCCAGCACCAGCCGCAGCACGCCGTGCGTCGAAGGGTGCTGCGGACCCATGTTCACGACGATGCGGTCGTCGTGCTCCTGGTCGATGAGGGTGTCCCAGTCGCCGCCGGTGACGGTGTAGACGGGGCCCTCGGTCGTGCTCCGCTCTTCTGCGATGGGCGGTTCGGCAGGCGTGGTCATGAGTAGGACCGCCTCTCGTCAGGGGGCAGGATCTCTGCGCCCTTGTACTCCACCGGGATCCCGCCGAGCGGGTAGTCCTTGCGTTGCGGATGCCCGTCCCAGTCGTCGGGCATGAGGATGCGGGTCAGCGCCGGGTGGCCGTCGAAGACGATGCCGAACATGTCCCAGGTCTCGCGTTCGTGCCAGTCGGCCGTGGGGTAGACGGCGACGACGCTCGGCACGTGCGGGTCGTCGATGTCGAGTGCGACCTCGAGGCGGACCCTGCGCCGGTACGTCATCGACATCAGGTGGTAGGCGACGTGCAGGCGCTGGTCGACCTCGGTGCCGTAGTCGACGCCGGAGACCGACATGCACATCTCGAAGCGCAGCCCCGCCTCGTCGCG
Organism: Pseudonocardia sp.; assembly: GCA_036401495.1. Lineage (GTDB taxonomy): Bacteria > Actinomycetota > Actinomycetes > Mycobacteriales > Pseudonocardiaceae > Pseudonocardia. The sequence goes on from DASWUV010000206.1 coordinate 5,093, forward strand.
CAGGGTGCGGCACAGCTCGACGAGCTCGTCGCGGTCGACGTAGAACGTGATCTCGCCGCGGTCGATCGTGATCTGCTGGATCGCGTCGCGCGTGACGCCCCGCCGGTCGAGCGCGGCGGCGAAGTCGTCGGCGAACTCGTCGAACCAGCCACCGAACGGGCGCTCCGCAGGGGCGGGCGCGTAGCCGGGGAGGCGCAGGCCGCCGAAGCCGGACGTGTCTCCCGAGCCCTGCACGCCGAACATGCCCCGACGGGCACGCGACGGTCCGACGCGGGTGCCGCCCTCGGGCACCGCGTCCGACTGCTCGACCTCGCCCTCGATCGGCGACTCGCCCCCGGCGTCGCGCTGCGCGGCGGTGTCCGGCCCGCTCGCCTCGGCCGAGGACTGCGGTCCGCCGGTGGGCTCCCCGGCTTCCTTCGACGTGCCGGTGGTCTCGCCCTGTTCGTCGGCCATCAGTTCTTCCCAGCCGGGCTCTTGGGGCCGTACTTGATCGACGAGGGGACGAGCTCGGTCTTGTAGCCGGATTCGGCCAGCGCCGCGGCCCGCTTCGCGCCCAGCGGCTCGTCCATGATCTTGGCGTGCAGCTTCAGGATGGCGTCCATCAGCATCTCCGGGCGCGGCGGGCAGCCCGGCAGGTACATGTCCACCGGCACGACGTGGTCGACGCCCTGCACGATCGCGTAGTTGTTGAACATCCCGCCGGAGCTGGCGCACACGCCCATGGCGAGCACCCAACGCGGCTCGGGCATCTGGTCGTAGATCTGGCGCAGCACCGGGGCCATCTTGTTGCTCACCCGGCCCGCGACGATCATCAGATCGGCCTGGCGCGGCGAGGCGCGGAAGACCTCCATGCCGAACCGGGCCAGGTCGTAGCGCGGCGCGCCGGTGGTCATCATCTCGATTGCGCAGCACGCCAGGCCGAAGGTTGCGGGCCACAGCGACGACTTGCGCGTCCAGTTGACGAGCTTCTCGACGCTCGTCAGCAAGACTCCGTTGGGAAGGTGCTCCTCGAGTCCCATGGGTCTAGTTCCAATCCAGGCCGCCGCGTCGCCACACGTAGACGTAGGCGAAGCCGACCGTGACGATGAACAGCACTATCTCCACCAGCCCGAAGAGGCCCAGCGCGTCGCTGGTGACCGCGAACGGGTAGAGGAAGACCATTTCGATGTCGAACAGGATGAACAGCATCGCGGTGAGGTAGTAGGCCACGGGCATGCGCCCGCCCCCGACCACCGGGTCCGGCGACGGCTCGATGCCGCACTCGTACGCGTCCAGCTTGGCGCGGTTGTAACGGCGCGGTCCGACGTACGGCGCTGCCGTGACGGAGAAGAGCGCGAACAGCCCGGCCAAAGCGAACAGCAGCACCAGCGGGAGGTAGGTCATCGGCCCTCCTGATCTTTTCTCAAGCGTCGGGGACCATAGGTCCTCGGCTCCCACCTGGTCGTACCCAGGTATGCCTAACCTGCAGAGGTGCTTGTGAACGGATTCACGAAGTCGGTACGAGTGTATTCATGCGCAGTTCGTGACGCGAGATGGGCAGTGCGGCGGGTGCGTAAACGTCTTACGGACGCCGGGCCCGGTGCAGGGCGACCGCGCCGCCCATGAGGTTGCGCCAGCCCACCCGCGCCCACCCGGCTGCCGCGATCCGGGTGGCCAGCCCCCGCTGCGTCGACCAGTCCCTGATCGACTCGCCGAGGTAGCGGTAGGCCGCGGGGTTGCTGGAGACCCGGTCGGCGACGGCGGGCAGCACGCGTTCGAGGCCGAGGTAGTAGGCGGACCGGAAGGGCGCCCACGTCGGACGGCTGAACTCGCAGACCACGAGCCGCCCGCCCGGCTTGGTGACGCGGGCCAGCTCGGCCAGGCCGCGGTCGACGTCGTGCAGGTTGCGCAGCCCGAAGGAGATCGTGACCGCGTCGAAGACGGCGTCGGCGAAGGGCAGGGCGAGCGCGTCCGCGGCGACCTTGGGCACGGGCCGCCCGGTGCCTGCCCGGAGCATGCCCAGGGAGAAGTCGGCCGCGACGCACCACGCGCCGGAGCGCGCCAGCTCCACCGTCGACACCGCCGTGCCCGCGGCGAGGTCCAGCACGATCTCTCCTGGCTGGAGGTCGAGGGCCCGGCGGGTCAGCGCGCGCCAGCGCCGGTCCTGCCCGGCGGTGAGCACGGTGTTCGTGAGGTCGTAGCGCCGCGCGACGCCGTCGAACATCGCCGCGACGGCGCGGGGGTCCTTGTCCAGTTGGGCGCGGCTCACGCGGCCACACTACGACGGCTGAGGCGGCGTCCGGCGCCTGCGCATGCGGCGGGCCACCGGAAGCAGCACCGCCCACGTCACGACGATCGCGATGACGAGCGGCGCGGCGGCGGTGAACGCGGTGGCGCCCGCCACCCGCACGAGGTCCGGATCGGCGAGGTCGTACTCGACGTCGACGGAGGTGCCCGGCGTGAGGCCGCGCGGGTAAGCCACGCCGAGCTCAGGGATGCGCACCTCACCGTTGGCGATGGTGAAGCGAACCAAGGTCCGGAAGAACGTCGAGCCGTCCAGCACCTCGGCCTTGGCCACGCCCTCGTTCGCGGAGATCTTCTGGTCGTCCACGGCCGCGCCTGCCAACGCGAACGCGCACAGCAACGTGATCACGACGGCGAGGCCGAGCACGATCCGCGCCCGTGCATGGACGATCGCCCGCGCCGCCGGACCCACGAGGTCGGCGAGCTCGTCGATCATCCGGGTGTGGTCGGCCATCGGAGGCAATTCTACGGAGGTGTGTCCGGCGCCTCCCGGGGCGGGCGGGCGCACGGCCCCGGCGGCTCCTACTCTCGAATTGTGACGATCGCCCCGCTACCTACCGGGTTGGGCGTGCGAACCAGGCTCGTCGACGACCCGGTACGCCTGCTCGACCTGCTGCCCGACCGCCGAGGCGCGCTCGCCTGGGTCCGCGGCGGCGACGGGTTGGTCGGGTGGGGCGAGGTCGCGCGACTGTCGCCTTCGGGGCCCGGCAGGTTCGTCGAGGCCGACCGGTGGTGGCGCTCCTTCGCCGCGGGCCTTTCCGTCGACGACGAGGTGGGGCTCGCGGGCACCGGCCCGATCGCGTTCACGAGCTTCACCTTCGCCGACGACGCGCCGGGCTCGGCGGTCGTCGTGCCGCGGGTCGTGGTGGGGCGGCGGGACGGGGTCGCGTGGATCACCGAGTTCTCCGACGGCGGCGGGATGCACTCCGTGCGGCGCGTGCGGCCGCCCCGTGCCGTGCGGTACGCCGACGGCAGGCTGTCGGTCTCGGGCTACCGGCGCGCCGTCGCGGAGGCCGTGCGCAGGCTGCGCAGCGGCGAGCTGGACAAGGTCGTGCTCGCCCACGACCTGCTCGCGATCACCGACGCCCCCCTGGACGCCCGGCACCTGCTCGCCGGCCTGGCCGCGCGCTACCCGGCGTGCTGGTCGTTCTCGGTCGACGGGCTGGTCGGCGCCACCCCTGAGCTGCTGATGCGCCGCCATGCGGGCACCGTGTGGTCGCGCGTGCTGGCGGGCACGATCTGGCCGGGACCGGCCACCGGTGCCGACCTCGGGGACGTCCTGCTCGGCTCGGCGAAGGACCGCCACGAGCACCGGCTGGCGATCAACTCCCTCGCCGACACCCTGCGGCCGCTGTGCACCGAGCTGACGGTGCCCGAGGCGCCCGCCCCGCTGGTGTTGCACAACGTCACGCACCTGGCCAGCGACGTCGAGGGCGTCCTGCCTGCCGAGGCGCCCGCCTC
>DASWUV010000207.1:0-3379 GCA_036401495.1 Pseudonocardia sp.
ACCAGACCCTCAAGGGCCAACTCGGCCTGGAAGACCACGGCGCCCGCACCCCGGAAGGGGTGTTCACCCGGGTCGCGCAGCGCCTCTTGGCCGTGGCCACAGGGATCTGGCACAACTGGACCACCAACGTGACCAGCAAACGTTCCCTGATCGCCGTCGATCACTGAACATCAACTTCACGGAATCATTCGTCTAGGAGGATTTCGAATCCCTTCGGTCGGATCCACGCGGTTGCTCTGACGAATGCACACGGTGTGAGAGTTCAGAGGCGGGTCTGACGGGCGAGTCCTGCGGCGAGCTCGACTCGTGAGCGCAGGTCGAGTTTGCGCAGGATGTGGGAGATGTGGGTCTGGACGGTGCGCGGGGAGATGTAGAGCCGGGCGGCAACCTGCGGGCTGGTGAGTCCGCGGCCGACGAGTTCGGCGACCTGCAGTTCTGTGGGGGTCAGGCTTTCCCATCCGGTGCTGGGTCTGCGTCGGGCGCCGCGGGATCCGAGGCGGATGTCGAGGCGGCGTAGGCGGGCGGCGAGGCGGCGCTCCACGGTGGTGGCTCCGAGTGAGGCGGCGAGCGTCGTACAACGGGCGGCGAAGGTGCGGGCCTCGTCGTCGGCGCCGCGCTTAGCGGCGAGGCATGCGGCTTCCTCCCAGGCCAGCATCTCTCCGGGGATGTGTCCGTGCGTGCGGAAGTCCAGCGCGGCCCGGGCTGCCTCACCCGGGTTCTCGGTGGTGACGGCGGCGACCAGTCTGGCGGCGGGCGCCATCGCTCTGGCCTGGTCCAGGGGCGAAGCCGCGGTGTCGTGAGCGACGCGTGCGGCCAGGTCGTTGTCGCCAGCGGCCCGGGCGACGCGCAGGGTGTCCGGGCCTGCGATCAAGGGCCAGACCACCCGTCCGCGGTCGAGGGCGCGGAGCCAGCAGCGGCGGGCGAGGTCGGCGGCCTGCGCCGCTTCGTCGCGGGCCTCGAGGAGCAGAACTTCGGATTGGGCGACCTGGGGGAGCCCGAACTGTTCGGGGAGTGCTCTGCTGCGCCAGCGCCGTAGGGTCGTCTCCGCTGTCGTGAGCTCGCCGCGACGGACGAGGATGTGCAGCAGTGTCCCTGTAGCGAGCGAGGTCCATGCTGTGCCGGTGGCGTCGGCTGCTTCGAGACCGGACTCGAGCTCGGCGAGAGCGTCGTCCCAGGCGCCCCCGATGAGGTTGATGCCTGCGGACACGAACTGATGGAAGGGCGTCAGCCAGAGTCGGCCTGCTTTCTGCGCGTCGCGGCGGGCTTCGAGGGACAGCTCGCGAGCGCGTCCGGGTCCGTAGACGTGCAAAGCGAGGTGGGCGGGCCAGACCGGCGCGGTCGGGTTGTCGGCCCACGGCCGTGACCGGTTCTCGGTGCGAACCGCCGCGGCCCGTACAGCTCGTTGATAGCCGTCCTGGGGTCGCGCGGTGAGGAAGAGCTCGATCGCGTCGCAGATCAGACCGCTGCCGGTAGTCGCGGTGACCCGTGGGGGGCCGTCGAGCACCTGGCGGCCGCCCAGCAGACGGAGCCAGCGCCGTACGTCGGTGAGGGCGGCCCGTGCCTCGTCGGTCCGCGCGCGTGTCTCGCTCTCGTCGATGTGGTCGAGCGCCGCGTCGACGTGGGCTCCGCTGACCAGGCAGAACAGCGTCAGGCCGCGCAGCGTCGCATGGGTGACGGGGTCGCGGGAGTGGGCCAGCCGCTCCCGCGCGACCTTCTCTGCGTCGTTGACCTGCCCGGAGATGGCGAGGGCGCCCGCTCGTTCCACCGCGATGGCGTCGGCCTGCTCGGAGTCGTCGGCGACATGTGCGGCGGCCTCGGCGAGCAGCTCGGCGGCCTGCATCGGCGCGTGTTGGAGTTCGGCGGCCGCAGCACGCAGAGCGCTGACCGCGTTGGCGCCCTCGGCCTGCGCGGTGTGGCGGGCGATCACCGGTCGACGCGCGCCGCGCCGTCGCAGCGCGTCGGCGCACGCGGCGTGCAACATGCGGCGGACCGGTGGTTGGAGATCGGCGAGCACGACGTCGCGGTATAGGTCATGGGTGAACGCGATTCGCTCGTCGTCGGTCCAGCGCAGAACACCTGCGTCCAGAGCGAGCTGAGCGGGCTCGAGTGGCGCCGTCAGCCCGGCGCCCATCACCTCGGCGATGGTCGCCAGGTCCGCTGTTGCGCCCCACACCGCAAGGATTTGCAGTACGCCGATGGCCGGTCGTTCGAGGACGTCGAGGTGGGCTCGGATGCCTACCTCGACGGAGGCGGACACGTCGTGGGTGGCGGCGACGTCGACCGTTCCTTCTGTCACGAAGACCAGTCGTCGACGGTCGAGCTCGTCGAGCATGGTGCGGATCCGTAAGGGGTTTCCCTCGGCCGAGGCGAGCAGCGAACGCAGCCGCACACCGGGGCCTGCGCCGTAACGGGAAACGATCAAATCGTCGATGGCGCGCACGCTCAGCCCGGTGACCGCGACGGTGAGCACGCCAGGGCGTGCGGAGAACGCGGAGAGCGCGGCCCGTTCGGGTGCGGTTCGCCGGGCCAGGGCGATCGCGACCGGAAGATCGCGCGCGAGGTCGGGCAACCGGGCGAGCACGGCGAGGGAGTCCGAATCCGCCTGATGCGCGTCGTCGACACACAGCGCCACCGCCCCTTTCCGGCACAGTGACTCCAGTGCTCCGACGACGTGATCGACGGTGTCGGGCCGCGGCGGATACACCGGATCGAGACCAAGCAAGTCGGTGAGCACACCGAAGGGCCGTTGGCGGCCGAGGTTTTCGGCGGCCACCTGGCGGGTATCGACGTTGTGGTCGAGCAGGACGCGTCCGAGCGCTTCGAGCGTGGCCGACTTCCCGATCCCCGGGCCACCGGTCAGCACCACCCCGCGTAGCCCCTCCGCGGCGCCGTTGATCAGCACGCTCGCGAGGTTCTCGACCTCGCGGGAGCCCACCGTCGCGTGCGCAACGTCCACGTCGGGAGTCTAGGCCGTCATCGCACTGGCAGAAGGCGGATGAAGGGGATGTGCCCGGCGCGCATCGCGTCGCCGGGCACGGCCTGGCTAGTGCGCCGCGGCCTCGCGGACCTCGACGGATGTGCTCAGACGGGCACCGGCCCCGATGTCCTGCCGAAGGGCGCGGTGGTGTGCCCAGACGGCGGCCAGCCCGAACACAGGTAGGAGCAGGTCGGTCCAGAGAATGGCGCCCGCGTTGCCCGCAGCGTGGTTGCCGTGGGCGATGATCTGGTAGATGTGGCCACCCGCTGCGCCCCACAGGAACGGCGTCACGCCGAGTACCGCCGCGAACTTGACCCGTAGGCTCGACCGGCGGCCGTAGGCCAGGAAGCCGACCAGCGAGAAGCCGAGGCTGGCGAAGGCCACCTCGAGTTGGAAAGGGCT
>DASWUV010000208.1:0-1901 GCA_036401495.1 Pseudonocardia sp.
GATCTTCGACACCGCGGCGGGCCCGGACGTCATCCCCGTCGTGCTCGTGATCCTCGTCGTGCTGTGGGGCATCGGACAGGTGGCGCGCAGCCGTTCCGCACTGGCGGACGAGCTGCGGCAGCGCAACCGGGAACTGCAGGCCCTGCGTGCGGACCGGGCCGCGCTGGAGGTCGCCGATGACCGCAGGCGGGTTTCGGAGGAGCTCGAAGCGCTACTCGACGAGCGCCTCAGCGAGCTGGAGGCGACGGCCGAGGCAGGCAGATCGATCGACGACCCGCAGCGCGCCAGGGAGGTGCTCCTGTCGGTCGAGGAGGACAGTCGCCGCACGTTGGACGACATGCGCCAGGTCGTCGGGGTGCTCCGCGGCGGCGAGGTGACGCTGGCCCCGACCCCCTCAGTGGCACACATGGACGCCCTACTGACCCGGATGGGGCAGGACCGGCTCACTGTCCGCGGCGACCCCCGCGTGCTGCCCGCCAGCCTCGAACTGTCCGCCTACCGGATCGTTGAGCACCTGGTCGGGGCGCTCGCGGACGACGGCGCGCAGATGGCCGTGCAGATGCGGTTCGCGGAGGACGCGCTCGAGATCCAGGTGGCCGGGCCGGTGCCGCGTGGCGTCGACCTGCGTGAGCCGGTCGCCCGCGCCAAGGAACGGGCACGGCTGCACGCCGGGTCGCTCGACGCCAAGGTCGTGCGCGGAAGGGCGCGCGTGGTTGCGCGACTGCCCGTCCTGGACCGCTGAGCCGATGCCGCTCTCCGCGTCGGCCCGTCGCGCCGAGCCGTTGCTGATCGCGGTGGCGGCCGTCGCTCTGACCGCGGTGCCCATCCTGCTGACGGCCAGGCCGTCCGACGTCCTCGGCCAGGTCGGAGCGCTGAGCGCGGTGGTCGGGGCGGGTTGCCTCGCGGGTTGGCTCCGTCGTCCGCGCCTCGTCGTCGTCATCGGCCCGGCGCTGATGCTGGTGCCGCTGTTCCTCGGTCCGTCCCTGCCGACGATCGCGTTGGCGGTCCTGCTCGCCTACGCCGCGCTCGCCGCCGAACAGTTCAACGGCCGCGGCGCATGGGTCGCCGCCGCGGCGTTCGTGGGGTATCTCGTGGTGGTCTACGCCGCCAGCGGAGATGACAGCCCCGGCGTCGTCGTACTGACTGTGCCGGGATACCTCGCGGGCACCGCGATCCGGCTGCGGCGCCAGACCGCCGACGAGCTGACCGCGCGCGGACGGGAGCTCGATCAGGAACGCGAGATGTTCACGGCGGTCTCGGTGCGCAACGAGCGCGCCCGGATCGCCGCCGAGCTGCACGACATCGTCGGACACGCCCTGAGCGTGATGGTGGTCCAAGCGGCCGCGGGCCAGCGGCTGGTCGAACGGAAGCCGGACGCCGCGCGAGCCTCGTTGGCGGCGATCGCCGACTCCGCCCGTCAGGGCCGGGCCGATCTGCAGCGCCTCATCCAGCTACTGACCGGTAACGACGTCTCCTCCCCTGACCTGGCGCTCGTCGACGAGATCGTGTCCAGCGCGGCGCGCAGCGGTTTGCCGGTGACCTGTCGGTTTGAAGGCGACCCCGATGGCGTCGGCGACGCAGCGCACGTGGCGTTCCGGGTGGTGCAGGAAAGCCTGACCAACGCGCTGCGCCACGCTCCCGGCTCAGCGGTGCGGGTGCTCGTGCGCGGCGCCGACGACGGGCGCTCGCTCACCGTCCGCGTCGAGAACGACAAGGCCCGCGCCGGTGCCCACAGCGATCTCGTCGGCACCGGCCGGGGGCTGGCAGGCCTCCGCGAGCGCGTGCTGGCCGCGGGCGGCGCCTTCGCCGCGGGCCCGACGACCGGAGGCGGGTGGCGGGTGCAGGCCCAGTTCCACGGACTCGCCGGTCGGCGTCCCTAGGGAAAATTCGTGGGGTCCTCA
>DASWUV010000209.1:0-3486 GCA_036401495.1 Pseudonocardia sp.
GGCGCGCCAACTGCCGACGCGGGAGTACTGACACCCGCCCGGCCGACCTCGCAGGACTTCTGGCGTCGTCGCAGGATGTCGGGCGCTGCGGAGACGCCAGAGGGTCTGCGGGGTGGAGGTGGGGTCGGCGGACGTCGTGCGTATCGCCGTCGGGTGCGACCTCACCGTGGGCTGTGCGCGGTGCGTATCGCCGTCGGGCGCGCCTTCGTGGGCCGTGCGCCGTGCGCCATGTGGGCCATGTGGGCCATGTGGGCCATGTGGGCCATGCAGGGTCGCCGTGGGCCCTGCGCGGTGGGCCTTGCGCCGGGGGCCGTGCGCCGGGCGTGCTGCGCCGGGGGCCGTGCGCCGTCCCGCGCCTGGCGGCCGCCCCCGAGCCCACACACACCCCGTCTAGTCCGCACACATTGCGCGCAGTATGTGCGGACCACATGCGTTATGTGCGGACCCAGCGCGGTGTGTGCGAGCCCCGGGCCCGCCGCCGTGCGCCTCCTCCGTGCGGCGTCGCCGTCGCCGTCGCCGTCGCCGTCGTCGCCGTCGCCCGTCGCCGTCGTCGCGGGACGACGCCCTCCCGCGCTCGTCGGCCTCCACCACTCGCCGTCCGCTTCCGTGCGCGCCACCCGCCAGCCGAGGGTCGTGGCGTGCCCGGACGGCCGTCTCGCTGTGTCGGAGCGCCGGACTCACCGCGTCGAGTTGCTGGACTCACCGTGTGGGGGGTGGGCGGCGGGCAGGCTGACGGGGTGAACATCCGGGAGTGGGGCGCTGCGCTCGTCGACCTCGTGCTGCCTGTCGAGTGCGCGGGGTGCGTGGCGCCGCCGATCGTGGGCGCCTGGTGCGCCCGGTGCTTCGCCCGGCTCGGCGAGCCGACGTGGCCGGTCGTGCCCGGCAGCCCGATCGTGCTGGCGGCCGGGCGCTACTCCGGCCCGCTGCGCACCGCACTCCTGCGCTACAAGGAGCGCGGACGCCGCGACCTCGCCGTCCCGCTGGCGCAGCTCCTGCTGCCCGGCCTCGACCTCCTGCCCGGCCTCGACCTGCCGCCCGGCCCCGATCTGCTTCGCGACGGCTCCGGCGTGCCCGGCGTGCCCGGCGTGCCCGGCGTGCCCGGCGACAAGCGTGACCCGGTGTGGCTCGTCCCCGCGCCGTCCCGCCCCGCCGCTGCGCGGGCCCGTGGCGGCGACCACGTCCTGCGACTCGCGCGGGCGCTCGCCGCGGACCGACCCGAGATCCGGCTCGCGCCCGCGCTCTCCCTCGCCCGCGGCACCCGCGACTCTGTGGGTCTCGACCCAGCCCAACGGGTGGCGAACCTCGAAGGACGGCTCCGCGTTGATCACGAAGCGTTACCACCGACCCGGTCGCGGGTGCTGCTTCTGGATGATGTTGTCACTACGGGAGCCACGCTGCGTGCGTGCGTCGTGGCGTTGCGAAACGCGGGGGTGCGCGCGGGATCCGCCCTCGTGATCTGTGATGCCACGTCAGCGCCTGACGATCATGAACGGGCCGCTGCACCCTAGTATCAAGCGCGCGACCAGGGAATGTCGCTCGCCTCTTTCCTCCGGTAGTGGTCAGTCAGCGCAGGACTCTGTTGCCGAACCGTGATGCGCGTTACCTTGTTCGTCATCCGCAGTCCACTCCCTGTGTGGAGAGGATCACATAGGAGGAACCGCCAACCGATCGAGAACCGGGGACGGATGCGTTCCCGGACCGTCTGCAACGCCAACCCGACGCCGAGAGCGAGGGAAGTCTGCGTGGAGATCGTTGTCACCGGCCGTAACGTCGAGGTTCCGGATCACTTCCGAGAGCACATCGCCGAAAAGGTCGCCCGCCTGGAACGCTACGACCACAAGATCGTCGGCCTGGAGGTTGAGCTCACGCATGAGCGCAACCGACGGCAGCTCAAGAGCTGTCAACGGGTGGAGCTCACCGGACGGGGGGTGCCCGGCGCCGTTGCCAGAGCTGAAGCGTGTGCCCAGGACTTTTACGCGGCCCTGGATGCCGCCGTCGCCAAGCTCGAAGCCCGGATGCGGCGCCTGCACGACCGGCGCCGCGTCACCGCCCGCCGCGCCCGTGTCATGGCGGCCCGCAGCGGCGGAGCCGAGGGTGGCGTCGCGGTGCTCGAGGAGACGGAGGTCGGGACCGTCGAGGATGTCCAGGAGGAAAACCAGGACTTCGACGACTTCGCAGACACCGACATCCCTGCCCCGCGCGGGCACGGCGAGTACCTGCCGCCCGACGACGGCGACGTCGTCCCGGGCCGGATCGTCCGCCGCAAGGCGCACACGTCCGACCCCATGAGCATCGAGGACGCGCTCTCGCGGATGGAGCTCGTCGGGCACGACTTCTACCTCTTCGCCGACGCCGACAGCGGCCAGCCCAGCGTCGTCTATCGGCGCAGAGGCTATGACTACGGAGTGATCCGCCTCGCCACGCACTGAGGGCGCCCGACGCCTGCACATCCGAAGGAAGGCGCATCCGAGCTAAACTGACCATTCGACCCGCCCGGAGGGGCGGTCGCCGATCCACCCGGAACTCCACCGGAACGGCGACCGCCCCTCCGGCGTTGTCAAGGCAACACCCGGGTCCTTCGCTACCCTGGGCCGGGCAGCCCGTGCTGCTCCGACGAACTGCGATCGTGAATGAGGTCGACCCGTGCCGCTGTTTGACCGCCTGCTCCGCGCCGGTGAGACGAAGCTGGTGAAGCGGCTCGCGCGCATTGCCGAACACATCGAGACGCTGGAGCCCGAGGTCAAGGAGCTCGACGACGACGCGCTCCGCGCGAAGACGGCCGAGTTCCAGCTTCGGTACCGCGGGCGGTGGAACGCCGAGGTGGAGAAGAGCCTGCACGCGGGCGAGCTGATCGTGCTCGACGAGCTGCCCGAGCCGGGCGTCGACGGGGCTTCCTACGATTCCGCGGAGTCGCTCGACGACCTCCTGCCCGAGGCGTTCGCCGTCGTCCGTGAGGCGGCGGTCCGCACGATCGGCCAGCGCCCGTTCCCCGTGCAGCTGATGGGCGGCGCGGCGCTGCACCTGGGCAACGTCGCGGAGATGAAGACCGGTGAGGGCAAGACGCTCACGTCGGTGCTCCCCGTCTACCTCAACGCGCTCGCGGGCGAGGGCGTGCACGTCGTCACGACCAACGACTACCTGGCCAAGCGCGACTCGGAGAACATGGGCCGCATCCACCGCTTCCTCGGGTTGTCGGTCGGGGTGATCCTCTCCGAGATGCCGCCCGCCGTGCGGCGACTCCAGTACGCCGCCGACATCACCTACGGCACCAACAACGAGTTCGGCTTCGACTACCTGCGCGACAACATGGCCTGGAGCCTGGACGAGTGCGTCCAGCGCGGCCACAACTTCGCGGTCGTCGACGAAGTGGACTCGATCCTCATCGACGAGGCCCGGACCCCGCTGATCATCTCCGGCCCGGCGGACCAGGCCACCAAGTGGTACACCGACTTCTCCAAGATCGTGGACCGCCTGGCCCCGGACGTC
>DASWUV010000210.1:0-11433 GCA_036401495.1 Pseudonocardia sp.
GACAACCGGCGCATGGACTACCTCCGCTCCCTGTTCGGCGCCTTCTGCCCCGATCCCGACGACGTGGAGGCCCGCAGCATGCTCGCCTTCTCGCTGCTCATCGGCGGCCACTTCATCGCGGCCGATCACGGCGGACGCAGCCGGGCCGACGTGCTGGAGCTGGCCGCGAAGCGCCTGGAGGCGTAACGGAGCATTGACCGTCCTGGAGGCGGGCGCATAGCCTCCATCCATACACGTCTGTATGGACGGGACGGAGTCCGCATGACCTCGAGTACCGACGGCCGAAGTGTCCGGCAGGTCGCCGTCCCACCCACCGCCCGCGCACGCACGACGTTAGCCCGGGTCGACTACGCGGACGCCTTCCTCGTCGACGCCGCATCAACGCGCGACCGGACCGGCGAGCAGTGGGCCCGCCTGATCCTCGAAGGCGCCCCGGCGAAGACCCGACGGGACCTGGGCCGAGGGTGGTCGGCGCTCGGCCTGCGCCTGCGCCCGGTGGGATCGGATCGGACCGTGTTGGGCTGGGAGATCCGCGACAGCACACCTGACGTCGCGCTCTTGGGCGCGCGCGGCCGTCTCGGCATCGCCGGTGAGCTGCTCTTCGAACGACAGCCCGGCGGCATGCTCTTCGCGACCTTCGTCCAACTGACCAACCCCGTGGCGCGCGTCTTCTGGATGGCGCTGGTCGCCGCTCGCCACCGCACGATCGTTCGCGGGCTCCTCGCTCGCGGAGCCGCCGCGTGACGTCAGGACCGGTCCGCGAGTCCCGTCGCCTCCCCACCGAACCGGCGCGTGGCGGCGGTCGCCGTCGGGCACAGGCCGTCGCTGCGGCCGCACGCCGAGGTGTCGCACAGCCTGCAGATCCACGCGCCCTCGTTCTTGGTGTCGACGACGTTGGCGAGGACCCGGCCGAGCAGCTCCACGAGTGTGCGCTGCTCGGCCGCCGTCAACCCGGCGGTCAGGCGGTCCAACGCCGTCAACCGGGCCGCGGTGATCTGGTCAGCCAGCCGTTCACCGCCCGCGGTGAGCGCGACCTCCCGGCTGCGCCCGTCCTGTCCGACGTGCCGCTCGGCGAGACCTGCCTCGCACAGCCGGTCCACCAGGCGGACCGCGCCCGAGTGCGTCAGGCCGAGAACGCGCCGAAGCTGATCGAGCGTCGGCCGTACCAGGAAGTGTCGCATCGCCGACACCGCAGCGGCGGCCGTCACGGAGGGGGTCGTGACGGTCGCCACCGCGGCGGCGGCGCGGTCGGTGATCGCGAGTGCGGCCGCGCCGAGGACGGTCGCGTGCCGTTCACGCTCCTGGCGGTTCACCCGAGGTCGTACTCGAGGACCAACGGCATGTTCGGGTAGTCGGCGTGCGTGGAGTCGCTGCGGGCCGACCCGCGGATGCCCGCGAGCTCGCCCGAGCCCGACGCGTCGACGATGGTCATGCGTTGCGCGGCCGTCGTGCCGTCGTAAGTACCGCCTCCCGACAGGACGAACGCGCCCGGCCGCCCGTCCAGCGTCGCGACGACGCGCATCACGCCCGCGAACGAGCTGGTCCCGTCGGGCCGGTAGAACAGCAGCAGCCGGGATGTCGCCGAACTGATCTCGTCCCCGCCGCCGAGCCGCGCCACCGACTGGCTGATCTTCGTCCCGTCCGCGTGCTCCTCTACAGGCTCCTCGTCCCAGCTCTCGATCTTCAGCGCGGTCTCCAGGGTGTTCATCATGCGCGGATTGTATGAGTGCGTCACACATATGGATAGGCGGTCGGTCGATTCGACGCACACCGAAGCTTCGCGGCTCTAGCCTGGTGAACATGACGGGTCGGTTGCCTCAGCCGGTCGGTGGCGACGCCGACGTGGCCGCGCTCGCCGCGGTCATCGGCGAGCCCGCGCGCGCCAAAATCCTGCTCACGCTGATCGACGGCCGTGCGCTGCCCGCGTCGGTGTTGGCAGGCGAGGCCGGAGTCGCTGCGTCGACCGCCAGCTCCCACCTGGCGTGTCTCCTGGAGGCGGGGCTGGTCACCTGTCGCCCGCAGGGCAGGCATCGGTACTACAGCCTGGCAGGCCCCCAGGTCGGCGAGGTGCTCGAAGCGCTCGCCCGCCTGTCGTCGCCTGCGCCCGTCCGCTCACTCCGGGACGGCACCCGTGCGGCTGCGCTGCGGGCGGCCCGAACGTGCTACGACCATCTCGCAGGCCGCCTGGGGGTCGAGATCTTCGGCCGCCTGATCGCCGACGGCGACGTCGTGGGCGGAGACGGACACCATCACCGCGACCAAGCCGTCCAGGACCGGTTCTCCGCCCCAGGTCATGATCTCGACTACCGCCTCACCGACAGCGGCCGGGCCCGGCTGGCCGAACTCGGCGTACGCCTGCCCGAACCCGTAGGCGGCGCGGTGCCGCTGCGCTACTGCGTCGACTGGACCGAACAGCGACACCACCTCTCCGGCGTGGTCGGACGCGCGCTCACGGGCAGGCTCCTCGACCTGGGCTGGCTGCGCCGCGCACCGCGGGGGCGCGCCGTCCACCTCACCGACGCAGGTCGCAGCGGGTTGGCCGGGGCCGGGCTCCTGTCGGCCGGTCCCGCGATGAGTTGACGGGTGCGCGGAAGTCAGAACCCCGTGACCCCACTGACCGAACTGCTCGACCGTCATCTACAAGCCGGCGCGCTGCCCGGCGCCGTGGCTCTCGTCGCAAGCGGCGACGACGTGGAGGTGGCGGTGATCGGCGACCGCGGCCTCGGCGGCGCGCCGATGACCCGCGACTCGATCTTCCGCGTCGCATCGGTCACCAAACCGATCACCGCCGCGGTCGTCATGACCCTCGTCGACGACGGCACGCTCGCGCTGGACGACCCGATCGCCACCTGGCTGCCCGAGCTCGCCTCGCCCATGGTCGTCCGGACGCCCGAAGCCGCGGTCGACGACGTCGTCCCGGCCCGACGGCCGATCACCGTCGGCGACCTGCTGACCTTCCGCGGCGGCCACGGATTCCCCGCGGACTTCGCACTGCCCGCCGTCGCCCCGCTGCTCGCTCAGCTCCGCCAAGGGCCGCCCGCGCCGCAGCAGTCTGCCCCGGTCGACGACTGGATGCGCACACTGGCCACCATCCCGCTCCTGCACCAGCCCGGCGACACCTGGCTGTACAACACCGGGTCCGACATCCTCGGCGTCCTGGTCAGCCGGGCCACGGCCGAGCCCTTCGACGACGTCCTGGCGGCGCGGATCTTCGGACCGCTCGGCATGTCCGACACGGGGTTCCACGTGCCCGCGGGCAGGCTGGACCGCTTCACGACGTCCTACCAACCCGATCCGGACGGGTCGGGCCTGACCGTCGTCGACCGGCCGGACGGGCAGTGGTCCACGCGGCCCGCCTTCCCGTCCGGCGCGGGCGGCCTGGTCTCGACCGTCGACGACCTGCTGGCCTTCCAGCGGATGCTGCTGGCGGGCGGGGTGCGCGCCGACGGCACACGTCTGCTGAACCCGGAGTCCGTGACGCTGATGACCACCGACCACCTGACGGCCCGGCAGCGCGCCGCGAGCAGGTTGTTCTTGGAGGGCCAGGGCTGGGGCTTCGGCGGCTCCGTCGACGTCGAACGCATCGACCCGTGGAACGTGCCCGGCCGCTACGGCTGGGTCGGCGGGTCCGGCACGGCAGCCCACATCATTCCCGGCGGCGGCGTCACCATCCTGCTGACGCAGGTGGAGATGACCAGCCCCACGCCGCCCACGATCATGCGGGAGTTCTGGGCCGTCGCCGCGCAGGCGACCGCCGCTACACCGCGATGATCCGACGTCCGCGGGGCGGCGACGCGGGTGGCATCACCACGTCGAACTGGTGGGCTATCGACCCGGCGCAGCCGGCTCCGAGAAGAACGCACCCAGCCGGGCACTGATGAAACCGGGGTCCTCCTCCGGCAGCCAATGCCCGACGCCCGGCACGACGACGCCGGTCACGTTCGTGGCCACCCGGGGCAGGTCGGCGCCGATCAGCGCGCCCATGCTCTTCTCGCCACCCATGCCCAGCACCGGCACTGTGATCTTGCCGGTGTCGTGGATCAGCCGGTCGACCTGACGCTCCCCCGCATCCTGCTGACGGAAGTACTCGAAGCCCGCGTGCGTGTGGCCCGGCCTGCTGTAGGCGGCGATGTACCGGTCGGCCGTCGCGGCGGAGATGGCGCGGCCCGCGCTCTGGTAGATCCCGCCGTAGAACGACCGTTCGCGGCCTGCCACCAGCGTTTCGGCCAGTAGCCCCTGAGGCCCGTTGATGAACCAGTCCCACCAGAGCGTGCCGGGCTTCGCCGACACGAGGTTGAGGTAGTCGGTGGTCGGCGGCGCCTCCAGGACGGCGAGCCTGCGCACGCCGTCCCGGTACTGGGCGGCGTAGCTCAGGGCCACGGCTCCTCCCCAGTCGTGGCCTGCCAGGTCGATCGCGCCCAGATGCAGTTTGACGGCGACGGCGCGCACGTCGGTCGCGACGACGGGGGCCAAGTAGCTGCCCTCGTCGTGCCGGGCGGCCCCCGACTCGCCCATGCCGCGCAGGTCGATCGCGACCACGGTGTGCGAACGGGCCAGTGCAGGCATCACCTTCGACCAGGCCAGCCACGTTTCCGGCCAGCCGTGCAGGAGCACCACCGCGGGGCCGTGGCCACCGACGACGTAGTGGATCCGGATGCCGTCGTTCACGACGTCGCCGTTCCGGAAGCCGGGCAGCGGCGCGGCCGTTCGGGAGTGCGGCTGACCGCCGTCCGCCCAGGCCGGGCCCACTGGACCGATCACCAACGCGGTCACGAGCGGGACGACGGCCAGAATCCCTTTCGCCCGGTCCCATGCCGTACGGAGCGCAGGCGTCCAGCTGTCGCGCATCGTCATCATCCGTCCCATTGCCGCGTTCTGGCGCAGGTCGTGGGGCCGACCTGCGTAGAAGCAGCCAACTCGGCGGCCGCGTCCGGACCAAGAGATTCGAACGTGGTCGAATCTCTGAGCCGACGCGGATCGGCTCAGTCCGGACCCGGGCCGCCGTCCAGCAGTTCCCGGCCCCGGGTGACCTGTCGGTAGAGCACCCGCCGTCCGTCGCGGGAGCGCGTCACGAGCTGGGCTCGCAGGAGCACGCCCAGATGATGGGAGACGGTCGCCGGGCTGAGGCCGTGCCGGTGGGCCAGTTCGGTGGTGGATCGGCTGGCGGGGAGGTCGGCCAACAGCGCCGCCCGGGTGGCGCCCAGTAGGTCGGCAGCCGGATCGCCGCGCTGGGACCGGCCCTCCGCGTGGGCGAAGGGTGGGTAGTAGACGATCGGGTGGCGACGGTTCGCCGGGTCCGTCCGGTCACTCTGATCGATCAAGCTCCCGGCCCGGCCGGAAATCACGGCCGGTATCAGCACGAGCTGCCGGACCCCGGTGACGTGGGCCGACACCCGGCCGCTCGCCCGCAGTTCGCCGTCCTTCCAGACAATTCCCGACCCCAGGCCTGCCAGCATCGAGCTCAGGCCGTACCTCGCGGTGACGTGCGAGCGCCGGACGATGTCGGCGTCCATCCGATCTCGCAGCCCCGGCCAGCGCCGGAACACCGCCACCGTCCAGAACCGTTCCAGCTCGGCGGCAACCCGGCTGGCCAGTGCGGCTTCGCCACCGTCCAGCGCGGCGAGCAGAGTCCTGCGGACGCGCGCTGAGTCCGGGTGGCTGCCGTCCAGGCCGCGCACCGTCAGCTGAAGTTCGTCGCGCACCCGCCGGGCGGGCGTCGTCGCCACCTGATGCAGTTCCTGCTGGACGTCTCCGCTGAAGCCCGCAGGACCGGGCACCAGAAAATCGGGGACGTACCCGGCCGCGCCGCCGAAGAGCCCGGCCAGCAGGCTCAGCTGCTGGGCGCGGAGTGCGGCGCGGGCCGGATGGGCCCACTGCCGGTTTGCCGGATGCCGTGCGACGCTCCTCAACACACCTTCTGTCGTGTGCAGCGGGGAGATCGCGAACCGGATCGCCGCCAGCGCGTGCTGATCCAACTCGATGCGCAACATCCGGCCGGATCAGGGGACCAGGACGAGCTTGCCGCGGACGTGGCCTGCCTGGCTGATCGCGTAGGCCTCAGCCGCCCGGTCGAAGGGGAACGTCTGCACCTTGATCACCAGCTTGTTCTCCGCCAGCAGCTCCGCCGTCTGGGCCAGCGCCTCCGGTGCCCTGCTGTCGTCGCCACCGCCGGTGACCCGCGCCCCGGCTTCCGCCGCAGCGAAGTTGGCGATGCTCACCACCTGCGACGGTGTTGCGACCAGGCTCGTCAGGTCCTCGATGGGGGTCTTGCCCGCAACGTCGAACACCGCATCGACCAGGCCGCCTGCGGCCGACAGCACCCGGTCCACCACGCCGTCGCCGTACAGGATCGGGGTGGCCCCTATCTCGCGCAGGTAGCCCTGGTTGTCCGCACCGGCCGAGGCGATCACCTTGGCGCCCATGCCGACCGCGAACTGCACCGCCACGGAGCCCACGCCGCCCGCGCCGCCGTCGACGAACACCGTGGAGCCGCCTTTGACGCCGAGGAGCCGCAGCCCGCGTTCCGCCGTCTCGCCCGTCACGCCCGCCGCGGCCGCGACCGCCCAGTCGATCGAGGCGGGCTTGGGCGCCCACGCGTTCAGGACCGCGTACTCGGCCTGGGTGTTGCTGCCGTTGCCGAACACGTCGTCGCCGACCGCGACGCCGGTGACCCCTTCGCCGACCTCGTCGACCACTCCGGCGGCGTCGAACCCGAGGTATCCGGTCCCCTGCATCGGCTGACCGCCCGCCATGATCCCGGAGAAGAGCTTCCAGTCGAGGGGGTTCACGCTGGCCGCGCGCACGACGATGCGTACCTGACCCGGTCCCGGGTGCGGGTCCGGCGCCTCGGCCCACTCCAGCACCTCGGGGCCGCCGTACCGGGTGAATAGCAACGCTCGCATGTGAAGATCCTTTCAGCGGGTGGCGATGAAGACGTTCTTGGTCTCGGTAAAGGCGAGCGGGGCGTCGGGGCCCAGCTCGCGGCCGAGACCGGAGGACTTGAAGCCGCCGAACGGCGTCCAGTACCGCACGGACGAGTGTGAGTTGACCGAGAGGTTGCCCGTCTCGACGGCTCGGCTGACCCGGATCGCGCACCCGACGTCCTGGGTCCAGATCGACCCGGACAGCCCGAAGTCGCTGTCGTTGGCGATGCGGACGGCGTCGGCCTCGTCGTCGAACGGGACGACGGCGACCACCGGCCCGAAGATCTCCTCGTGCAGCACGCGGTCGGCGGGATCGCTCGGGAGCAGCACCGTCGGCGGGAACCAGAACCCCGGCCCGGTCGGGGCGGAGCCGCGGAACGCGACCTCGGCGTCCGGCCCGACGTAGGCGGCGACGCGCTCCCGGTGCCCCGCGCTGATCAGGGGGCCCATCTCCGAGCTCTCCTCGGTCGGGTCGCCGACCACCACACTCTGCACGGCCGTCTCGAACAGCTCCATGAACCGGTCGAACACGCTGCGCTGCACCAATATCCGCGACCGCGCGCAGCAGTCCTGCCCCGCGTTGTCGAACACCGCGGACGGTGCGCTGGCCGCGGCGGCCTCCAGGTCGCAGTCGGCGAACACGATGTTGGCGCTCTTGCCGCCGAGCTCGAGGGTCACCGGCTTGATCCGCCGCGCGCAGCCCGCCATGACCCGCGACCCGACCTCCGTCGAACCGGTGAACACGATCTTGGCAACGTCCGGGTGCTCGACGAAGCGCTCCCCCACGACCGAGCCCTGGCCGGGGACGACCTGGAACACGTCGGGCGGGAGGCCCGCCTGAAGGGCCAGTTCGGCCAGGCGCAGCGCCGTCAGCGGGGTCAGCTCGGCGGGCTTGAGCACCACGGTGTTGCCCGCCGCGAGCGCAGGGGCGAACGCCCACGAGGCGATCGGCATCGGGAAGTTCCACGGCACGATCGCGCCGATCACGCCCAGCGGCTCGTGGAAGGTGACGTTCAGCCCGCCGTCCACCGGGATCTGCTGGCCGATCAGCCGCTCCGGCGAGCCCGCGTAGTAGCCGATGACGTCGCGGACGTTGCCCGCCTCCCACCGGGCGTTGCCGATCGTGTGGCCGGAGTTCTCGACCTCCAGCTGCGCGAGGTGTTCCCGGTCGCCGTCGACCGCCTCGGCGAAGCGCCGCAGCAGCCGCGCCCTATCGCCCGGTGCCACGGCACGCCACGCCGAGAAGGCCGCGCGGGACCGCGCGACCGCCTCGTCGGTCCCCGCCACGTCGACCGCGGCCACCTCCGTGACCACCTTCTCGGTCGCGGGGTTGATCACCTGATGAACCGACATGCCTCCGAACCTACTGACAAGAGGCGCTCGGGGGGATCAGCCGACCAGCTTGCGCAGCGTCCGCCCCGCGAGATCGACGACGCCGGGCTCGTGCCCGTTGGCGACGATGTTGACGACGAGGCCGTCGACGCCGGGCTCCAGCACGCGGGCCTGCAGATCAGCGGCCACCTCGTCGGGATCGCCGACGAACTGGCGCGCCGTCGCGGTCGCCCGGTCCTCGGGGGAGAGTGTGTCGAGATCGACACCGAGCCCCTGCATGAACGCGCGCTGATGCTCGCGGGCCTTGTCGCCGTTCTCGTCGATCATGACGAACGCCAGGAAGCTCGTCTCGAGCGTGGACCGGTCCCGGCCCGCCTCCGCGCATCGCTCGGCGAGCGCGTCGAGCTTGCGGGGCAGGTCCGCCGGGTCGCAGATGATGTTGAGGTGCTGGGCGAAGCGGGCGGCCAGCCCGAAGGTCTTCTTCTCCCCGCCGCCGCCGAGCAGGATCGGCAGGTCGTCGCGGATGCGTGGCTCGTTCACCGCCGTCTCGGTGTGGTACCACTTGCCCTCGAA
The DNA here is from genome assembly GCA_036401495.1 of Pseudonocardia sp. Lineage (GTDB taxonomy): Bacteria > Actinomycetota > Actinomycetes > Mycobacteriales > Pseudonocardiaceae > Pseudonocardia. The sequence goes on from DASWUV010000210.1 coordinate 8,829, forward strand.
CGTCGGGCGCTCGCCGTGCAGCATCGGCGCGATGATCTGCAGGGCCTCGTCCAGCCGCTCGAACCGCTCGGTGAAGGTGCCGAACTCGAAGCCGAGCTGGCGGTGCTCCAGCTCGAACCAGCCCGCCCCGATGCCCAGCACCGCCCGACCGCCGCTGATGACGTCGAGGGTGGTGACGGCCTTGGCCAGCAGCGTCGGGTTGCGGTAGGTGTTGCCGGTGACCAGCGCGGACAGCTGTATCCGCGAGGTCGCGGTGGCGAGCCCGCTGAGCGCCGAGTAGGCCTCCAGCATGGGCTGGTCCGGGGTGCCGAGGCCGGGCAGTTGGTAGAAGTGGTCCATCACGAAGGCGGCGTCGAAGCCTGCGTCCTCGGCCTCGCGCGCCTGCGCGATCACGGTGGGGAACAGCTCTGACACCGGGCCGGAGTAGCTGAAGTTCGGCATCTGATAGCCGAGTCGAATACTCACGATCTTACCGTGCTCCTGCGCGCCCGGGGGAGCAAGTCGATTCAGGTTGTGTTCATGTTTACTGCCCGAGCCTGCGGCGCAGTCCGTCCAGTACGACGTCGAGGCCTTCCTCCAGCTCGCGCGCTCCGTCGTAGGCCGCGAGCTTCCCGGCCAGCGAGCGCAGCCGGGGGAACTCGCGCGCAGGCAGGCGGTGCAGCCCCAGCCGCAGCAGATCGTCGGTCTCGTCCGGGTCGTGGACCTGTTCCTGCAGCTCGTTGAGCACGTGCCCCTGCAGAAAGCCGATGTAGAAGCGGTACGCGTGCAGAGCGCCGCCAGGGGTGAACCCGGCGCCGACCAACAGCTCGAGCAGGGCCTCCAGCGGCCGCAACGTGCCGAGCGGCCGCACCGCCAACGGGGTGGCCAGCGGCCGGGTCACCATCAGCGGCACCACGTTCGGGTGGGCCAGCGCGAGGCGTCGATAGGCGTGCGCGGTGCTCCGCAGCACCTTCTCCCAGGCGTCCGGCGGACCGGAGGGCACTCGCAGCTCCTGCGACACGAGCTCCACGACCCCGTCGAGCAGATCGTCCTTGCTCTCCGCGAACCGGTACAGCCGCATCGGGTCCCGGCCCAACACGCGACCGAGCCTGCGCATCGACAGGGCGTCCACACCCTCGTCGTCGATGATGCCCAGCGCGGTGGCCAGCACGTCCTGCCGCGTGAGGACCCGCCGCTCGGTGGCGCTGGGCATGCGGTGTTCTCCTCGTCTTCCCTGCTGGTCGTCCGGGCCGGTGCGCGTTGCCTGCGCAGGCGCTACAGCGTAGCGTCTACACCGTAGCGCTGCCGCTCGCAACCGATGCCGCGGCGCACGGACGACGGGAGTGCCAGCGGATGAGCAGCCAGGCGACCGCTGAGCTCGTCACCACCGACTCGGTACGGGCCTACCTGCACCGCATCAGCCGCACCAAGCTGCTCACCGCGCAGGACGAGGTCACCCTGGCCGTCACCATCGAAGCGGGGGTCTTCGCGGCCGAGAAGCTGCGCTGCTGCGACGCGCTCCTCGAGGAGCTCACGCCAGGGCTGCGGCGGGACCTGATGCAGATCGTCCGCGAAGGGATGAGCGCGCAGCGCAGGCTCGTCGAAGCCAACCTGCGCCTCGTCGTCTCGATCGCCAAGCGCTACACCGGCCGTGGCCTGGCCTTCCTCGACCTCATCCAGGAAGGCAACCTCGGGCTCATCCGCGCGGTCGAGAAGTTCGACTACGCCAAGGGCTACAAGTTCTCCACGTACGCGACCTGGTGGATCCGGCAGGCGATCAGCAGGGCGATGTCCGACCAGTCGAGGACCGTGCGGATCCCCGCCCACGTCGTCGAGCAGCTCAACCAGCTGACCAGGGCGCGGCGCGAGCTCCTGCGCGAGCACGGCCGCGACCCCACGCCCGACGAGATCGGCGCGGTGATCGGGGTGACGGGCGAGCGGGTCATCGAGCTGCAGGCCATCGCCCGCGAGCCGCTTTCGCTCGACCAGACCGTCGGCGACGAGGGCGACCTGCGGGTCGGCGACCTCATCGAGGACACCGGCGCGGTCGTCGCGTTCGACGCCGCCAGCGCCGCGCTGCTGAGCGAACAGATCCGCCACGTGCTCAACGGGCTGACCCCGCGCGAGGCCGGGATCATCCGCATGCGGTTCGGGCTGGCCGACGGGCAGCCGCACACGCTCGACGAGATCGGCCGCGCGTACGGCGTCACCCGCGAGCGCATCCGCCAGATCGAGACCAAGACGATGACGAAGCTGCGCCACCCCTCACGCGTCCGGATCCTGCGCGACTACCTGGACTGACCGCCCCCACCGACGCTTCGCTCGACCTGCGCGACCAGCGCGGCCGCCGCGTCGAGCGTCGCCGTCAGCTCGTCGGAGGTGTCGCCGACCCGAGCGAGCAGGGCGTGGGCGCGGTCGGCGAACGCGGCGGGGGCGCCGGGCAACGCGCCCGCGGCGTCGATGGCGCCCTTCTCGTTCACCACCCACCGGCCCTCGTGCGCGTGCAGCACGAACGCGCAGACACCGAGCGCCCGGAACAGGCACCCCGCCACGTAGACGACATCGCGGCGGGCCACGGCCTTGCGCGCGATGCCGATCGTGAAGGCCGCTTCGGGAAGGTGCCCGA
>DASWUV010000211.1:0-17000 GCA_036401495.1 Pseudonocardia sp.
GGCATCAAGACGCTGCAGTTGGCAGGCGGGAACGACGTCAACTCCGCCGCCTTCCTCTACACGGGCAGCGGGCGCATTCAGCTGCACAACGTCATCGTCACCTCGATTGACACGACGTCCGGTCAGGCCGTCTCGCCCGACGCACCCGGACGCCCCTACATCCGGGTGGCCGACCAGGGCAGGTTGGACGCCACCAACAGCACGATCAGCGACATGGGGACCAAACCCACCGGCGACAACCCCGGCTCCCCGGCGGTCTCCTTCGGCAAGGGCAGTTCCGGCTCGCTGGACGGCACCCAACTGCTGCGCAACTCGGTCGGGCTGATTCTCGGCCAGTCGCGCGGTGTCAAGCTGCAGGACGTCACCGTCAGTGACTCGGTGCAAAACGGGATGATCCTGCGCGGCGACACGGGCACCGTGATGAACGGCGTCAAGGCCGAGAACAACGGCGACAACGGCGTCCTCGTCTCCAGCCAGGTCTCGAGCCGCCCCATCTCCGGGATCAGCACCACCGGCAACCACTCCTACGGGGTGTCGGTCAGCGGGCAGAACAACGTGGACATCAGCGGCCTGACCCTGTCCGGCGATCAAGCAGGTGGGTTGGAGCTGAACCGCGTCACCCAGAGCAAGGTGCACGACATCACGACCGTCAATGAGCCGAATGGCGTGTTCCTGCACGTGAACTCGCTCAACGTGGTTGTCGACTCGGTCACCGTCACCGGCGGCCGCGCTGGGATCGTCGCCGAGAAGACCACCAAGGGCCTGCACCTCACCAACTCGACGATCGACACCGTGCACGTCGCAGCGATTGCGATCGGCGGCCACGACACCCTGCTCGACGGCGTCACCGTGAAGAACAGCCACACCTCGGTGCGGGTCGAGCGCGGCGCTGGCGGCGTCACCGTCAACAAGCTGAGCCTCATCGGCGGTGACGACGGCCTGGTCACCTCCGGTGGGACGTCCGGCATCGTGATCACCGGCATCTCGACGGACAGTGTCGGCAACGACGCGATCCGCAACCTGAGCCCCGGTATGAAGATCACCGGCGGCCAGATCCGTGGTGGCAACACCGGCATGGACCTGCAGGCAGGCACAACCGTCACCGGCATGCAGATCGGGTTGACGTCGACCGGCATCCGGGCGCGCGCCACGGACCCGACCGTGATCGACAGCTCCAGCATCGACGCCGTGTCTGTCGGTCTCGATGCCCAAACGGGAAGCCTGGTCACGCTGCGCAACTCGTCGGTCCACGCTCTGGAAGCGGTCCGGGGAGTCGTCACGATGCAGGGCAACAACGATCTCAGCCTTCCGCCGCTCAACCTGCTCGGCGCGATCGGGCTGCCGCTGATCGCACTGGCCGTCGTCCTGGAGGTCATGCACTTGCTGCGCCAACGCCGGTTCGGCACGACCCGCAGAGCGATGCCGCCCGCAGTGGCCGTCGGTGCGGGGTGAGGATCTGGAAGCGGGTCACCCCCGCAGCGCTCGGGCTGTGCCTGCTCGCAGCCGCAGGTTGCGCGACTGCGACGCCCCCCGCGCTCGACCGGCGGACCGTCGCCGCCCCGATCACCTCAGACGTCGCAAAACCGTGCACCAAAGAGGCCGCGGCGACGAGTGCCGACCCCGCAGGCGCGGGCTCGGGCACGGTCGCCGCAGGCTTCGACCGCGGCACGAACACGATCACGGTGACGGGCGGCACCGGGATCACCATGGACCGCCTCAGCAAGGCCATCAACAACCCGGCCGCGCTGCGCGAGCTCGCGCCGGGTGAGTGGCTCGCAGGCGCCACCATCGAGATCGCCAAGGGCGCATCGATGACGATGTCGGCGCCGGACGTGCGGTGGCTGAAGCTGCGCAGCGTCGGACCGACCTTCGCCACGATCAAGGTCTTCGGCGGCACACTGGCGGTCACCGGCTCCTGCATCACCTCCTGGGACGACACCAAGCAGCAGGTCGACGGGAATGTCCTGGACGGGCGCAGCTACCTGCTGGCCCGCGACGGCGGCCAGATGACGATCGACAAGGCCCAGCTGGCCTATCTCGGCTACAGCGACACGGAGTCCTACGGCGTGTCCTGGCGTACGGAGGGCACCGGAGGGCACATCAAGGACAGCGACGTGTCCCACCTCTACTTCGGCGTCTACTCGTTCGGTGTGGGCGGGCTGGAGATCAGCGGGAACGACGTCCACGACAGCACGCTGTACGGCATCGACCCGCACACCGGCTCACACAACCTGAAGATCGAGAACAACATCGTTCACGACAACGGCAAGCACGGCATCATCCTCGCCGAGTCCTGCGTCGACAGCGTCATCTCCGGCAACATCGTGTACCGCAACCAGCACCACGGGATCGTGCTGTACCAGCACTCCGACCGGAACACGATCGAGAACAACGAGTCGTTCGAGAACGCCTCGCAGGGCATCAACATCAACGAGTCGGGCAACAACGTCGTCTCGGGCAACAAGGTCTACGACAATGGCGAGTCGGGCATCGGTGTCGCCCAGACCGGGCAGGACAACGCGCTGCGCAGCAACGACGTCCGGGGCAACAAGCAGGACGGCGTCCGGATCGTGAGCGAGGCGACCACGACCGAACTGCGGGACAACGTGATCGGCCAGAACGACCGCTACGGCATCTACGTCGACACCGACGGCCCGTTCACCCTCGCAGGCAACACGATCTTCCAGAACCGGACCGGCCTGTTGCTCAAGGGCCCGTCCACGCCGAACCAGAGCGGCAACTCGATCTTCGGCAACCACGACTCGGACGTCAAGAACGGCTAGTGGCCGCCGCCCGGCGTCGGTCCTACCACCTTGTGGCGTCCTCGCAGATGGCCGATCTCCTGCGAGGACACCACAACCTCTCCGAAGTCGGGCCCCCAACCCGCTCCCGGCTGGCGGACCGGCTAGAGCACGGGCAGGTAGGTCGCCAGCTCGTACGGGGTGACCTGGCGCCGGTAGCCGTCCCACTCCGTGCGCTTGTTGCGCAGGAAGAAGTCGAAGACGTGCTCGCCAAGGATCTCCGCGACCAGCTCTGAATGTTCCATCGCGGAGAGCGCCTCGGTGAGGTTCTGCGGAAGTGACTCGTAGCCCATCGCCCTGCGCTCGGTCTCCGTGAGCGACCACACGTCGTCCTCGGTGGGCGCCCCGAGCTCGTAGCCCTTCGCGATGCCCTGCAGCCCGGCGCCGAGGATCACCGCGAAGGCGAGGTAGGGGTTGCAGGCGGTGTCCAGCGTGCGGATCTCCACGCGGCGGGTCGAGGACTTCCCCGGCGAGTACATCGGCACCCGCGCGAGGGCGGACCGGTTCGCGTGCCCCCAGCACACGGCCGTCGGGGCCTCGCCGCCGACGATCAGGCGCTTGTAGGAGTTCACCCACTGGTTGGTCACGGCCGTGATCTCGCGGGCGTGCCGCAGCACGCCTGCGACGAACGCCCTGCCGGTCTCGGAGAGCGCGTACGGGTCCTCCGCGTCGTGGAACGCGTTGCGGTCGCCCTCGAACAGCGAGAAGTGGGTGTGCATCGCCGAGCCGGGGTGGGCCGAGAACGGCTTGGGCATGAAGGACGCGTTGACCCCCTGGGTGATCGCGACCTCCTTCACGACGTAGCGGAACGTCATGATGTTGTCGGCCATCGTCAGCGCGTCGGCGTAGCGCAGGTCGATCTCCTGCTGGCCGGGGCCGCCCTCGTGGTGGCTGAACTCGACGGAGATCCCCATCGACTCCAGCGTCTCGATGGCGTTGCGCCGGAAGTGCGGGGCGACGTCGTGGCTGGCCTGGTCGAAGTAGCCGCCCGAGTCGGCAGGCGTGGGCGCCGAGCCGTCCGTCGGGAGGTCCCGCAGGAGGTAGAACTCGATCTCGGGGTGGACGTAGCAGGTGAAGCCCGCCTCCCCCGCCTTCGACAGCGCCCTGCGCAGCACATGCCGGGGATCGGCCCACGACGGGGAGCCGTCGGGCATCGCGATGTCGCAGAACATCCGCGCCGAGTAGTGCTCGCCCGCCGCGGTCTCCCACGGCAGCACCTGGAACGTCGACGGGTCGGGCCGCGCGACCATGTCGGACTCGTACACCCTGGCGAAGCCCTCGATCGCCGAGCCGTCGAAGCCGATGCCCTCCGCGAACGCGCCCTCGAGCTCGGCAGGAGCGACGGCCACCGACTTGAGATAGCCGAGCACGTCGGTGAACCACAGCCGCACGAAGCGGATGTCACGTTCTTCGAGCGTGCGGAGCACGAACTCCTGCTGTCGATCCATGGCCGCAGCCTAGGAACGCTGTGTTACAGGAACGTTTCCGGGGTCCGTCACACTGTCGGATCGAGGATCGAGAGGTCGAGCTCGGGGTAGACGGGGAACTTCTGGCACAGCGCGGCGATCCGCGAGCGCGCCTCCGCTTCGGCCTGCGGCACCGTGGCCGACTTCGCCTTGCTGGGCGTCCCGTTCGTGACGACGGGGGTGGTCGCCCGCAGCACGTCGGTGATCACCTCGGCGATCTCCTCGATCTCCGCGGCGCCCATGCCCAGTGTGGTGATCGCCGGGGTGCCCAGCCGCAGGCCGCTGGTGTACCAGGGCCCGTTCACGTCGAACGGGAGCGCGTTGCGGTTGAGCGTCAGCCCCACCGCGCGCAGCGTGCTCTCGGCCTGCCTGCCGGTGAGCCCGAACGACGCGGTGACGTCCGCGAGCACCATGTGGTTGTCGGTGCCGCCCGTGGCGACGGTCATGCCCTGCTTCTGCAGCGCCTCGGCCAGCGTCTGCGCGTTCTCGACGATGCGGGCGGCGTACTCCCGGAACCCGGGCTGGGCGGCCTCCTGCAGCGCGATCACCTTGGACGCGATGACGTGCGGCAGCGGACCGCCGAGGATGGCAGGACAGCCCTTGTCGACGGCGTCGGCGTACGCCGCCTGGGCCAGCACGATGCCCCCGCGGGGGCCGCGCAGCGTCTTGTGGGTGGTGCTGGTGACGATGTGCGCGTGCGGCACGGGGTCGTAGTTGCCGGTGAAGACCTTGCCCGCGACCAGGCCTGCGAAGTGCGCCATGTCGACCATGAACGTGGCCCCGACCTCGTCGGCGATCTCGCGCATGCGCGCGAAGTCGATCTTGCGGGGGTAGGCGCTGTAGCCCGCGAGCAGGATCAGCGGCCGGACCTCCTGCACCTGGGCGCGCAGGGCGTCCAGGTCGAGCAGGCCGGTGGCGCGGTCGACGGTGTAGCTGCGGGCGTCGAAGAGCCTGGCCGAGATGTTGAAGCGGTAGCCGTGGGTGAGGTGGCCGCCGGAGTAGTAGTCCATGCCGAGCAGCCGCTGGTCGTGCAGCTCGGCGCGCAGCTGCGCGAACTGCTCGTCGGACAGCGCGGACACGTTCTTCGCACCGAGCCGCTCCACCAGGTCGTTCTCGACGCGGGTGGCGAGCACGGCGAGGAACGCGACGAGGTTGGCGTCGGCCCCGGAGTGCGGCTGCAGGTAGGCGTGCTCGGCGCCGAACAGCTTCTCGGCCACCTCGGCGCCGTGGGCCTCGATGGCGTCGACGTTGTCGCAGCCCGCGTAGAACCGGTGGCCCGCGTAGCCCTCCGCGTACTTGTCGTTGAGCAGGTTGCCCATCGCCTGCTGGACGGTCAGCGACGAGTAGTTCTCGCTGGCGATCAGCTTGACGTTGGAACGCTGGTCGCGAAGCTCCTGCACCACCCGGTCAGCGACCAGTGGGTCGACCCCGCGCATCCCGTCGATCGACGCGTAGAAGCCGATGATCGCCGGGTCGGGCCTTCCGCCGCCGAGCTGCCGCAGGTAGCGCTCCACCGCGAGCTCGGGCTGCTCCATCGCCATGACCGGGTTCCTCCTCGACTCAGGCCGTCTGCTCCCGAGTTTTGCACAGCGGACCGTCAAGAGGGCGAGCAGCGGGTGCCTGCCGCGGGAAGGTCGCCGTCGACGAGGTAGCCGGTGACGGCGTTGTCGATGCAGCGGTCGCCGTGCAGGGACGCGGTGTGCTGGGTGCCGACGTACGTCAGCAAGCTCGCGCCCAGCTCACGGGCCAGATCGACCCCGTCCTGGTAGGGGGTGGCCGGATCGCCGGTCGTCGACACGACCAGCGTCGGCGCCAGGCCGGCGACGTTCGGCGTGTGCGCCTGGTCCGTGGGCGGCACCGGCCAGAACGCGCACACGTCCAGCGCGCCGACCGCACCGAGCCCCGGGTCGGTGAAGGGCGCCGCGGCATTCGTGCGCTGGTTGGTGTCCGCGACCACCGCACGGTCGGTGGTCCTGGCCGTGTCCTGGCACAGGATCGCGTTGAACGCCTCCTGGGTGTTGCTGTAGTGGCCGTCGGGCCCTCGCTCCTGGTAGAGGTCGGCCAGCGCCAGCAGCACCCGCCCGTCCCCGCTGCTCAGACCGCCGAGCGCCCTGGTCAGCGCGGGCCACAGGTCCTGGAGGTAGAGCGCCTGGAGGGTGCCGGTGACCGCGTCGTTGTACGACAGCACGCGGGGTCCGACGGCCAGTGGCTTCGCGATCAGCGGCCGGACGAGGTCCTGGAAGGCGGCCGTCGCCCGGCCGGGGTCCGTCCCGAGCGGGCAGAGCGGGGTCTTGGCGCAGTCGGCGACGTAGGCGTCGAACGCCTTCTGGAAGCCCGCGTACTGGTCGATGTTGCGGTCCGTGGCGCTCTGGGTGGGGTCCACGGCCCCGTCGAGCACCATCGCCCGGACGTTGCGCGGGAACTCCTCGGCGTAGGTCGTGCCGAGGAACGTGCCGTAGGAGTAGCCGAGGAAGGTGAGCTTCGGGTCGCCGAGCGCGGCGCGCAAGATGTCCATGTCCCGTGCCGCGTCGCGGGTGCCGACGTTGGCCAGCACCTCGTCGCCGCCGGAGCGCTGCGCGCACTGTTGGGCGTACTGCTTGTTCTCCGCCTCCGTCTGGGCGACACCCGCAGGCGATGGGTCGACGTCGAGATCGGCGCGATAGGCCGCCCATTCGGCGTCGGTGAGGCAGTGGATCGCGGGCGTGCTGGCGCCGACCCCGCGCGGGTCGAAACCCACGAGGTCGAACCGCTGCGACAGTGGGCTGTCCTGCAGTTGCCCGGCGAGCGAGGCGACCAGGCTCATCCCGGAGGCGCCGGGGCCGCCGGGATTGAACAGCAGCGAGCCGATCCGGCTGCCGTTCGCCCGCTGCCGCAGCACGGCGATGGTGGCCGTCGTCGCGTCGGGCTTGGCGTAGTCCAGCGGCACCGTCAGGCGCGCGCAGTCGAAGGTCTTGGCGGCGAACGCGGCAGTGTCGTCGGCCGTGGTGGCGTACGGCCCGCACGGACCCCACGACAGCTTCTGTGCGTAGAAGCGGGAGAGCGGGGCGGGCGGCGGCGCACCGTCCCGCGCGCTGGGCACGCCGGTCAACGGCTGGGAGCAGGCGGCGAGCAGGACGACCGCGGCGCACAGCAGGGCGACCAGACGCGGTCGGGATTTCACCGCCACAGCATGCCGGCGTGACGTGCCCGACATCGGCTGGGTTCGCCGCGATCAGGCAGACTGCGTTGTCGTGGACCGCAGCAGTACACGACCAGGGGACCCGAGGGGGGCCTTCCGATCGGCCTATCGCCACGGCTTCGTGCGGGTGGCCGCCTGCACGCTGCGCACGGCGATCGGCGACCCACCCGCCAACGCCGCCTCGGTCCTGCGCGTCGCGCGCGAATGCGCCGAGGACGGCGTCGGGTTGGCGATCTTCCCCGAGCTGGCGCTCTCCGGGTACTCGATCGAGGACATCCTGCTGCAGGACACGCTGCTGGACGCGGCGGAGCAGGCGCTCGCCACCGTCGTCGAGGGATCGGCGGACCTGCTGCCGATCCTGGTCGTCGGCCTGCCGATGCGGCACCGCCACCGCATCCTCAACGTCGCGGCCGTCGTGCACAGGGGCCGTCTGCTCGGGATCGCGCCGAAGTCCTACCTGCCGACCTACCGCGAGTTCTACGAGCGCCGCCAGGCCGCACCGGGCGACGACGTGCGCGGGACGGCGCGGATCGCGGACATGGAGGTGCCGATCGGCCCGGACCTGCTGTTCGCGGCGCAGGACGTGCCGGGCTTCGTGCTGCACGTCGAGATCTGTGAGGACATGTGGGTGCCGGTGCCGCCGTCGGCCGAGGCGGCGCTGGCGGGGGCGACGGTGTTGACCAACCTGTCGGGCAGCCCGGTCACGATCGGCCGGGCGAACGACCGGGCGCTGCTGGCGCAGTCGGCGTCGGCGCGCTGCCTTGCGGCGTACCTGTATGCGGCGGCGGGCGAAGGCGAGTCGTCCACCGACCTCGCGTGGGACGGCCAGACGATGATCTGGGAGAACGGGGTGCTGCTGGCCCAGTCGGAGCGCTTCCCCAAGGGCGAGCGCCGCAGTGTGGCCGACGTCGACCTGGACCTGCTGCGGGCCGAACGGCTGCGCATGGGCACGTTCGACGACAACCGCCGCCACCACGCCGCGCAGGTCGAGGGGCACCGGTGGATCGCCTTCCGGCTCGACCCGCCCGGTGGCAACATCGGCCTGCGTCGCGAGGTCGAGCGCTTCCCGTTCGTGCCCGCCGATCCCGACCGGCTCGAGCTCGACTGCTTCGAGGCGTACAACATCCAGGTCGCCGGGCTGGAGCAGCGGCTGCGGGCGCTCGATCATCCGAAGGTCGTCATCGGGGTCTCGGGCGGGCTCGACTCGACGCACGCGCTGATCGTCGCGGCCAGGGCGATGGACAGGGAGCAGCGGCCGCGGTCGGACATCCTGGCGTTCACCCTTCCCGGCTTCGCGACCGGCGACCGGACGAAGGGCAACGCGACACGGCTGGCGGAGGCGCTCGGCGTGACGTTCACCGAGATCGATATCACCGACACCGCGCGGCTGATGCTGAGCGAGCTCGGGCACCCCTTCTCGGCGGGCGAGCCGGTGTACGACGTGACGTTCGAGAACGTGCAGGCCGGGTTGCGCACCGACTACCTGTTCCGCGCGGCCAACCAGCGCGGCGGGATCGTGCTGGGCACCGGCGACCTCTCCGAGCTGGCGCTGGGCTGGTGCACCTACGGCGTCGGCGACCAGATGGCGCACTACAACATCAACGCGGGGGTGCCGAAGACGTTGATCCAGCACCTGATCCGGTGGGTGGTGTCCTCGGAGCAGTTCGCACCCGAGGTCGGGGAGGTGCTGACCGACGTCCTGAACACCGAGATCACCCCCGAGCTCGTGCCGGGCGAGGACGGCAAGGCGGTGCAGCGCAGCGAGGCGACCGTCGGGCCCTACCCGCTGCAGGACTTCACGCTCTTCCACGTGCTCCGCTACGGGTTCCGCCCCTCGAAGATCGCGTTCATGGCGGAGCACGCTTGGGGGAACATCGAGCGCGGCGACTGGCCGTCGGGCTTCCCCGTCGAGGAGCGCCGGGCCTACGACCTCGCGGAGATCCGGCACTGGCTCGGGGTGTTCGCGTACCGGTTCTTCCAGTTCAGCCAGTTCAAGCGCTCGGCGATGCCCAACGGCCCGAAGGTGTCGGCGGGTGGCTCGCTCTCACCCCGCGGCGACTGGCGCGCCCCTTCTGACCTGTCGGCCCGCATCTGGCTGGACGAGCTGGCCAACGTCCCCGAGGGTGAGTCCGGCCGTCCACCCAGGTGAGTCGTGCAGTCCACCCAGGTGAGTCGTGCACCTCGGCACGCCGAGTCCGGCCATCCACCTGGGTGAGTCGTGCATCTCGACACGCCGAATTGGCCATTCCTGCACACCGTCCCGCGATTCGGCCGTGCCCAGATCGCCAACTCGGCGTGCCCAACTGCACGACTCACCGGGGTCAACTGCACGACTCACCGGGTTACTGGGCGGGGGCGAGCACGACCACGGGGCGGGCGTGGCCGTCGCGGTCGCGCACCAGGGCCAGCACGTGGCCGTCGGGGGCGAAGACCCCCTGGATGCCCTCGACGCCCGCCGCGGGAAGCGGGCGACCGTGCGCGAGGTCGGCCGCCTCCGACACGTCGGCGTCGCGGCGGGGGAAGGCGACGGCGACGGCCTCGTCGAGCGTCAGCGACAGACCCGGCTCGGCCGCCAGCTGTTCCAGGCTGCGCGCCTGCGGCAGCGTGAACGGACCCACCCTGGTGCGGCGCAGTGCCGTCAGGTGTCCCCCGACGCCGAGCGCGGCACCCAGGTCGCGGGCCAAGGCGCGCACATAGGTGCCCGACGAGCACGCCACCGCCACATCCAGGTCGACGCCCCGCCGGGCCAGCACGTCGAACGCCGACACGGTGACCGGGCGCGCCGCCAGCACCACCTGCTCCCCCGCGCGCACCCTGGCGTAGGCGCGCTGCCCGTCGACCTTGATCGCGCTCACGGAACTGGGCACCTGCAGGATCTCGCCGGTCAACGCGGCGACTCCGGCCGCAATGGCCGCGTCGGTGACCGCAGCGGGGTCGACGCCGGGGTCAGCGCTGGGGTCAGCGCTCGTGATGACCTCGCCCTCGGCGTCGTCGGTCGTCGTGGCCGCCCCGAGCCGGATGGTCGCGAGGTAGGCCTTGGTGTCGAGCGCCAGGTGGCCCAGCAGCTTCGTGCCGCGCTCGACGCCGCAGACGAGCACGCCGGTGGCCATCGGGTCGAGCGTGCCCGCGTGCCCGACCTTGCGCGTGTGCAAGATCCGCCGCAGGCGCGCGACCACGTCATGGCTCGTCATGCCCGCAGGCTTGTCGACGATCACGAGTCCGGCATCCACCGGGCGATTCTTCCAATTCGCCCGACGGCAGCGCCCGGCAGGCCCAGCATCAGCTCCTCGTGGGCGGTGAGCTCACACCGGCTTCCGGCTCGATCGCGCGCAGCGGCGGCCTGGGCGTCATGGACCAGTTCAGCGGATCCATCGACGAGGACCGCACGCTGTCGGACCTGGCGCTCGCGCCGGCCCCGCCGGACCGCCGCCGGAGAAGGCACACGAGCAGTCGATCCACATGCGCCTGGGCGCGGCGGGCGCACTAGCAAGCGCGCCGTCGACTACGTCACCACGCCCGTTCGGGCCCACCCGCCGCCGCGCACCCGCAGCCCCACCGCCACCAGCCGCACGAGCATGAACGCGGCAAGCCCCGACCAGATGCCGGCCAGCCCCCACCCGAACGCCAGGGACGCCCAGATCAGGGGCAGGAACCCGAACGCCGCCGCGGCCAGCGTGGACGTGCGCAGGAAGGCCGCGTCGCCCGCGCCGAGCAGCACCCCGTCGATCGCGAACACCACACCCGCGACGGGCTGCAGCGCGGCGAAGAACCACCATGCGACGGGCACGGCGGCGAGCACCACGGCGTCGGGCGTGAACAGCGGCGGCAAGACCGCCGAGAGCGCCGCGAACAACGCGCCGAACCCGAGGCCCATCACCAGGCCGTAACGGGTGATCTGGCCCGCGAGGGCCCGTGCCCGCGCCACGTTCCCGCCACCCAGCGCCGCGCCGACCAGTGACTGCGCCGCGATCGCCACCGCGTCGAGCACGGTCGCCATGAACGTCCAGAGCTGCAGCACGATCTGGTGCGCCGCGACCGAGGCCGCGCCGAACCGGGTTGCGACGGCGGCGGCCGACAGGAAGCAGGCCTGGAAGGCCAGGCTGCGGGCGACGAGGTCGCGGCCCAGCACGAGCTGGGCGCGCAACACGTCGGGGCGAGGCCTGCGCGACCCGCCGGGCTCCCGCGCGAGCGCCCCGAGGAACAGGCCCGCTCCCACCCACTGGCCCCCGACGTTGGCCCACGCCGACCCGACGAGGCCCAGCCCGTCCCAGGCGCCGACGCCGTGCACCAGCACGACGCAAGCGGCAGCGGAGACGCCGTTGCCCGACAGGACGTAGGCCAACGGGCGGGCGGTGTCCTGCACGCCACGCATCCATCCGTTGCCCGCGAGCGTCACGAGCAGCAGCGGCGCACCGAGCAGCGCGACACGCAGCCACGTCACCGCCGCGTCCGCGACCGCCCCGCCGTTGCCCAACACGTCCCCCACGGGCCGGGCCACCAGCTCGCCGACGCCGAGCACGACGACGCCCACACCGAGCGCGAGCCACGTCGCCTGCACCCCCTCGGCCACGGCGGCGGGGCGCTGCCCCGAACCGTAGAGCCGCGCCGTGCGGGCCGTGGTCCCATAGGACAAGAAGTTGAGCTGGGTGGTGACCTGCGCGAACAGGACGGCCCCGACCGCGAGCCCGGCCAGCGACACCGCGCCGAGCCGTCCGACGACGGCTGTGTCGACGAGCAGGTAGAGCGGCTCGGCGGCGAGCACCGGCAGGGCAGGCCCCGCGAGCCGCAGGATCTCGCGCAGCGGGACGCGAGCCCCGCTCACCCCTTCGGCCTGCGGCACACGTAGACGAAGGCGGGCGGCAGGTTGCGCCAGACGGTCGCGCTCACGATCACTTCCTCGAACCGCGCGCGTAGCGTGCGCCGAAACCGCCGGGCCGCGGGCAACGCCATTCCGGAGACGTAGGCGAACGTGGTGAACGCGCCGGTCGGCCCGATCGCCTCGCCGACCTCGGTGAGCACGGCGTGTTGCGTCGGCTCGTCGAAGAACGCCCACGGCAGCCCGCACACCACGGCGTCGACGTGCGTGACATCCCGTTCCGCCAGCAGCTTCCGCAGGTTGCGGGCGTCGCCGTGGACAACCTCCATGCCCGGACGGGTACGGCTGAGGTAGTCGACCATCGCCACGTCCAGCTCGACGGCAAGGTGCCGGGATCCCGCGGTCAGTCGCCGGTCGATCGCGGCGCTCACCGCGCCCGTCCCCGGGCCGAGCTCCACGACGACCGGTCCGCCCGCCGTCGGCACGATGGAGGTCAGCACGGCCGACAGCCGCGCCGAGCTGGGCGCGACCGCGCCCATGGTTCCCGGACGCCGGAAGAAGGCGGCAAGGAACGCCCGGCGGGCGTCAGCGTGTGCGGCGTTGGTCGGCAGCGGGGAGTCGGCACTCACGACGAGCACCGTAGAGGTAGCCGCACGACGCTCAGGACGCGAGCGGACGGGCGGACAGCGCCAACGCCGAGCGCACGTCGGAAAGCACCTGACCCAGCGTGCCGTCGCGGGTGAACCCGGCCGCCGCCCGATGTCCCCCGCCGCCGAGCCGAGCGGCGACCCTGGAGACGTCGACAGCACCCCTGGAGCGCATCGACGCCGACCAACGGCGCTCCCCCACCTGCTTGAGCACCAGCGCGACCTCGGCCTCCGCGGCGGTGCGGACGATGTCGACGACACTGTCGATCTCGGCGCCGCGGAAGGACATCACGTCGGCCGCGGGCAGCACGGTGTGGACGAGCCCGAGCCCGCCCGCGGCCTCGGGCTCCAGCACGCACCCGGCCAGCGCCCGCGACAGCGCGGCAAACCAGTTGAACGGATGGGTGTCGAGCAGCGGTCGCACAAGCGGCTCGGGCTCGACGCCCGCCGCTACGAGCTCGGCCGCGAGGAGATGCGCCGCCTCCCCCGCCGTGCGGAAGCCCACGGTGTCGGTGACGAGCCCTGCGTAGAGGCAGCGGGCGATGTCGACGTCGAGTGGCACACCGAGCGCCCTGAGCACCTTGCGCACGAGCACGACCGTCGCCTCGGCGGTCGGGTCGAGCACCTGGACGTCGCCGAACCCGGGATTCGACACGTGATGGTCGATCATGATCGACACGCGGGCGGCGTCGACCAGGCCCGCGAGCGCACCGAGTCGGGCGGGTTCGGCCGCGTCGCACGCGACGAGCACGTCCGGCACGGCGGGCACGGCGTCGACGGGGACGACGAGCCCCAGTACGTCGAACGCGGCCAGCGTGTCGGGCATCCCACCCGGGCTCGCAAAAGCCACCCGGACCGCCGCGCCCCGCCTGCGGAGAGCGATGCCGAGGGCCAGTGCGCTGCCGAGCGAGTCGGCGTCCGGCTGGACGTGAGCCAGCAGCGTGACGTCGGCAGCGTCGGCGAGCACGTCCGCGGCCGTCCGTATTGGGTCGACGACCAAGGACGCTCCTCGGGAAGAGTTCAACGGATCCGCCGGAGCGTAGCCGTCCCGGCCCGCCGCCATGGGCGAAATGAGGCGAACCTCGCCGCTGCTTGGTGCCGATGGCTCACTCAGTCGTCGTCCTGTTCGTCGTCGGGCGGGGCACGGTAGGGGTCGGGCTCCCCCGCGTGTCGTGCGCCGACCGCGAGCCGGGCCACCTCGGCGTCGGACTCCCGGGTGCGGGCGAGCAGTTCCTCCATGCGGCGCGCCTCGTCGGGCACGACGTCGGCGACGAACGCGAGCGACGGGGTGTGCCGGACGCCGGTGCCTGCCCCGACCAACGTCCGGAGCACGCCGGTGGCGCTGGACAGCGCCGCCGCGACACCCGCGGTGTCGGGCTCGGCGTCGACCGTCTCACCCAGCACTGTGTAGTAGACGGTGGCATCACGCAGGTCACCGGTGACCCGCGTGTCGGTGATCGTCACCATCGCCAGCCGCGGGTCTTTCACCTCGTGCTCGAGCGCGTCGGCCACGATCTGTGTGATCCGCTTGGCGAGCCGCCGCGCGCGCGCCTGGTCAACCATGTCCCAGCCCTTCTTACCCAGCCGAGCCTTCGGCAGCGGGCCATGTGGCCGCCCGTCGGCTTCGTCTCACGATTCGTCCTCGGGGCCCAACATGCGGTGTCGGGCCGAGAGCAGCTCCAACTCGGGGCGCCCGGCCACGAACCGCTCGCAGCGGTCCAGCACGTCGACGACGTGCGTGTGGTCGGCCGCGACGCAGGTCACGCCGATCAACGACCGCCGGTGCAGGTCGAGATGACCCGCCTCCGCGACCGCGACCTCGAACCTCCGCCGCAGTTCGGCCACGACCGGCCGCACGAGCGACCGCTTTTCCTTCAAGGAGTGGACGTCCCCGAGGAGGACGTCCAGCTCCAGCGCTCCGACATACATGCGACTCCGTCGCCCGTGCGCGGATAACGTCGTTGGAACGACGTTATCCGCGCACAGGGCGTTAGCTCCGTGGCTTCTCGCGCATCTCGAAGGTCTCGATGACGTCGCCGTCCTTGATGTCGTTGAAGTTACCGAGTGTGAGACCACACTCGAAGCCCTCGCGGACCTCGACGACGTCGTCCTTGACCCGCCGCAGCGAGTTGATGGTGAGGTTCTCCGCGACGACGACGCTGTCGCGGATCAGGCGCGCCTTGGCGTTGCGCCGGATCACCCCGCCCATCACCAGGCAGCCCGCGATCGACCCGAAGCGCGAGGACCGGAAGACCTGGCGGACCTCGGCCCTGCCCAGCTCGACCTCCTCGAACTCCGGCTTGAGCATGCCCTTGAGCGCGGCCTCGATCTCCTCGATGGCCTGGTAGATCACCGTGTAGTAGCGGATCTCCACGCCCTCGCGGTTGGCGAGCTCGGTGGCCTTGCCCTCGGCGCGGACGTTGAAGCCCAGCACGATGACGTTGTCGGCGATGGCGAGGTTGATGTCGCCCTCCGTGATGCCACCGACGCCGCGGTGGATCACCCGCAGCTCGACGTCCTCGCCGACCTCGATCTTCAACAACGCGTCTTCCAGCGCCTCGACGGTGCCGGAGTTGTCGCCCTTGATGATCAGGTTGAGCTGGTTGGTCTCCTTCAGCGCGGCGTCGAGGTCCTCCAGCGACACCCGCTTGCGGCGGCTGGCCAGCTCGGCGTTGCGCTCGCGGGCGCGGCGCCGGTCGGCGATCTGCCGTGCCACGCGGTCCTCGTCGACGACGAGGAACGTGTCGCCCGCGCCGGGCACCGAGGTGAACCCGATGACCTGCACCGGACGCGAGGGATAGGCCTCGGTGACGTCGGCGCCCAGCTCGTCGAGCATCCGCCGGACGCGCCCGGAGGCGTCGCCCGCGACGATCGAGTCGCCGACCCGCAGCGTGCCGCGCTGCACCAACACCGTGGCCACCGGGCCGCGGCCGCGGTCGAGGTGCGCCTCGATCGCGACGCCCTGGGCCTCCATGTTGGGGTTGGCCCGCAGGTCCAGCGACGCGTCCGCCGTGAGGAGGATGGCCTCCAGCAGCTGGTCGATGTTGGTGCCCTGCTTCGCGGAGATGTCGACGAACATCGTGTCGCCGCCGTACTCCTCGGCCACCAGGTTGTACTCGGTGAGCTGCTGGCGGATCTTCGCCGGGTTGGCGCCCTCGACGTCGATCTTGTTGACCGCGACCACGATCGGCACGTCGGCCGCCTGGGCGTGGTTGATCGCCTCCACCGTCTGCGGCATGACGCCGTCGTCGGCGGCGACCACGATCACCGCGATGTCCGTGGACTTCGCCCCGCGGGCACGCATGGCGGTGAACGCCTCGTGACCGGGGGTGTCGATGAACGTGATCGGGCGCTCGTAGCCCTCCAGCTCGGTGATGACCTGGTAGGCGCCGATGTGCTGGGTGATGCCGCCCGCCTCGCCCTCGCGGACGTTGGTCTTGCGGATCGTGTCCAACAGGCGCGTCTTGCCGTGGTCGACGTGACCCATGATCGTGACGACCGGGGGCCGGAACTCGAGGTCGTCGTCGTCGCCCGCGTTCTCGCCGTAGGAGATGTCGAAGCTGTCGAGCAGCTCGCGGTCCTCCTCCTCCGGGCTGACGACCTGCACGACGTAGTTCATCTCGCTGCCGAGCAGCTCGAGGATCTCGTCGGAGACCGACTGGGTGGAGGTGACCATCTCGCCGAGGTGGAACAGCACCTGGACCAGCGACGCCGGGTTGGCGTTGATCTTGTCGGCGAAGTCGGTGAGTGACGCGCCACGGGCGAGCTTGATCGTCTCGCCGGAGCCCTTCGGCAGGCGGACGCCGCCGACCGAGGGGGCCTGCATGGCGTCGTACTCCTGGCGCTTCTGACGCTTCGACTTGCGGCCCTTGCGGGCGGGCCCGCCGGGACGGCCGAATGCGCCTGCGGCACCACCGCGACCACGGCCTGCGCCGCCGCCACCACCGGGACGACCACCGCCGCCGGGGGCGCCACGGAAGCCGCCGGGACCAGCCGGGGCTCCGCCACCGCCGGGACCGCCGCCGGGACCACCGGGACGGTAGCCACCGCCGCCGGGACGACCGCCGGGACCACCGGGACGGCCACCGGGTC
>DASWUV010000212.1:0-21841 GCA_036401495.1 Pseudonocardia sp.
CCGTCCCACCGCTCGCGGATCGTTCTGCGGGACGAACCGTACCGTTGCGACGATCTCCGCAGCGCGTCGGCGCGCTCGCAGCACGGCGGCGACCGATGGCCGCGTGAACCGGCCCTCGGGTGCGACCCCCGACAGTGATCACGGCATGATGACGGCCGTCATGGATCGCACCCTCCTCGCGCCACGGCCCGCTCCCCCTGCGCCGACCCGAGAACGGACGATGCTGCCCTACCGGCGCATCGTCTACGGAGTGCTGGTCGGGGCGATGACGATGCTCGCCGTGGCCACACTCGACACGTTCGCGGGCGCCACCGTGCCGGTACTCGGCACGATCGCCGCGCTCCCCGGCCCGCTCTCCGCGCCCCAGGTCGTCGAGGTGCCCGCGCCGCCCTCGCAGCCGGGCACCTGCCTGAACTGGACGCGGCCCGACGCGGCCGACGCCGTCGTCGTCGACTGCAAGCAGACGCACCTGTTCGAGCAGGCGGGCGCCGTCGCGCTGGTCGACCAGCCGACGCTCCCCGACGACCAGCAATGGCGCCAGCTCGTCAAGCAGCGCTGCAACCCGCTCGTCGACGGCTACCTGCAGGGCAAGCTCGACCCGGACGGCAAGTTCCGGATCGGCGCGCTGAAGCCGTCGGCGGCGAAGTGGCAAGAGGGCGACCGCGAGCTGCGGTGCGGCCTGCAGCGCAGCTCGCAGTCCGGCGCGCTGTACCCGATGAGCGGCAAGGTCGCCGACAGTGACCAGTCCGACATCCAGCAGGCAGGCACCTGCCTGGCGATCGACGGGCGCGGCGTCGGCGACCCGACGGCCTGCTCGGGCTCGCACGCGGTGGAGACCGTCGGCATCGTGGACCTGTCGCAGAAGTTCAACGGGGCCTTCCCCGCCGTCGCCGACCAGGACGCCTACCTGCAGCCCACCTGCACCAAGATCGCCAGTGGCTACGCGGGCGGGGACAAGGTCATCACGGACAAGAAGCTCACCGTCTACTGGGACAACATCACGGGCGACTCCTGGAAGGCGGGCTCGCGCAAGGTCAACTGCAACCTGGCGGCGCTGCTTCCCGACCGCAGCGGGTTCGCGCCGGTCACCGGCTCGGTGAAGGGTGCAGTGGCGGTCGGTGACCACCCGGCCCCGCCCGCGACGGACACCGTCTCCCCTGGATCGCCCGTCCCCGCGACGACGTCGAGCGCGCCGGACGGCCCCACGACCCAGCCGAACGCGCCCGCGCCTCCCACGGATACGACCACCACCACTACGACCCAGACGACGACGCCCACGTCCTCCTCCGCTGCCGCCCCGCTCCCGGCGCTGCCTCCGACGCTGCCGCCGGAGCTGCTGCCCTCGGCCATCAACAAAGCCGTGCCCTGATGCGGCAGCGCTGATTCGGCCGCGGCTCTGATGCGACTGGGGCGCCGGGAGTTCGAGGAGCTGGTCGCGGACGCGCTGGACACGATTCCGCCGGAGCTGACCGAGGCCATGGACAACGTCGTCCTGTTGGTCGAGGCGCGCCACGCGCAGGCGCCCGACCTGCTCGGACTGTACGAGGGCGTCGCACTCACCGAGCGGACCAGCGACTACGGCGGCGTGCTCCCCGACCGGATCACGCTCTACCAGGACGCGATCCTTTCCATCTGTGCCGACCGGGACGAGGTCGTGCACGAGGTGGCCGTGACCGTCGTGCACGAGATCGCGCACCACTTCGGTATCGACGAGGAGCGGCTCGACGAGCTGGGCTGGGGCTAGTGTCCCGCGCCGAACCCCGGCTACCAGCCGCTTCCGGCCCCGCCTGCGGTCACGTCGCCCGCAACCGGCTCGGCCGGGTCCCAGTGCTCGAGCGCCCAGCCGTCCGACTCGGCGGTGACGACGACCAGGCCCGTGTTGGGCACGTAGCGCGTCTGCGCCGTCTCGCCGAGCAGCGCGCCGACGCCGAGGCGGATCGCGGCGCCGTGGCTGACCACCACGACCGTCCCGGACGCCGAGGAGCGGATCGCCTCGACCGCGGGCACGAACCGGGCCCGCAGGTCCGCCGCCGACTCGCCGCCGGGCAGGTGGGCATCCAGCTCACCGCGGTTCCACGCGCGGTAGGTCTCCTCGAAGCGCTCGCGCGACACGGCGTCGTCGCGGCCTTCGAGGTCGCCGATGAACACCTCCTGGAGCCCGTCGCGCACGATCACGGCGAGCCGGTGCGCGGCGGCGACCGGCGCAGCGGTCTGCTGTGCGCGGGTGGCCTGCGAGGCGTAGACGGCCGTGACGGGCTCGTCCGCGAGCCGCCGTCCCAACGCGTCGGCCTGAGCGAGCCCGACGGCGTCGAGCGGCATCCCCGGTGGCCGGGAGTCCAGCGCCTTGGCGACGTTGGCCGCGGTGCGTCCGTGGCGGGCGAGGATGAGGCGCACTTAAGCCGTCGCTCCGGCCCGCAGGTCCGAAAGCCACCGCTGGGCGGCGGCGAACCCGGCGGCGTCCGACGGCCCGAGCACCGGGGTGGCGGGCTCGCCCGAGGCCCGACCGTTGGCCGCCCGCGGGTACGAGCCCAGGAAGCGGACACTGGTGCAGCGGCGGTGCAACGCGGCCAGTGCCTCACCCATCGCGGGCTCGGTGACGTGGCCGAGGCAGTCCAGGTGGAACCAGTACTCGGCGTGCCGCGCCTTGATAGGGCGCGACTCGATGCGGGTGAGGTCGATGCCGCGCACGGCCAGCTCCGTGAGCAGCCCCAATAGGCTGCCCGGACGGTTCTCGGTGGTGGCGGCCAGCGTGGTGCGGTCGTCGCCGGTGGGCGCGGGCAGCTGCCCGGGCTGGGTGAGCAGCGCGAACCGGGTGACCGCCCCCGGGTTGTCGGCGATGTCTGCGACGAGCACCTCGAGGCCGTGCTGCTCAGCGGCCAACGGCGAGGCCACGGCCGCGTCGAACTCGCCGCGCGCCACCTGGGCGGCCGCCTCCGACGTCGACGTGGACAGCAGCACCTGCGCCGAAGGCAGCCGCTCCGCGAGGAAGCCGCGGGTCTGCGCGATGGCGTGCGCGTGCGAGGCGACCGTGGCGATGTCGGCGACGCGGGTGCCGGGCCGGGCCATCAGGTCGAACCGGACGGCGAGCACGGCTTCGCGGACGATCACCAGCGGGGGGTCGTCGACCAGACCGTCGAGCACGGCGGGCACGGCGCCCTCGACGGTGTTCTCGATCGGCACGAACCCGGCGTCGACCTCGCGGGCCCGGACGGCGGCCAGCACCGCGGGGCTGCCCGCGCAGGGGACCAGCTCGGCGTCGGCGGCCTCGGGAAGGGTGTGCAGCGCCTGCTCGGCGAAGGTCGCGTGGGGGCCGAGGAAGCCGATCCGCCTCGGCGCACGAGGAACGGTCACGCCGGCGTCCCGAGCGCGGTCACGCCAACAACCCGAGCGCGGTCAGCTGGGCGGTCGGCAGCGGGTCGAGATCGACGCCGCAGCGCGACACCAGCCCGCGCACCCCCTTGACGGCCCGCTCGGACAACGCCCCGACCGCCGCGGCCAGCGAAGCGGCCTCGGTCGCCTCCAGCGCGGACAGCACGTCCTCCCCCGCGAGCGCCCGCGCGACCGCGAGCAGGAGGTTCAGGATCCCGTGCCGCCCGTCGCTCCTGTGCACGACCTCGCGCAGCCCCAGCACGGTGAACGGCCGCCCGGTCGCGACGACGACCTGCACGAACTCCTCGACCTGCGTGCTGACGGGCACGTCAGACGCCCTGGGGCCGCCGCAGCGCAGCTTGGGCGCGCAGCCGTGCTCCGCGACCCGGCGCACGGCAGCGAGCCAGGACGAGGTGCCGGTGGTGTCCTCGACATGCGGGCGGCGCGGCTCGACGACCGCCACCACGTCGTCCGGCACGAACTCCGACACCCGGTCCAGCCACACCGCGTCGACGTCGGGAGGCGCGGCCGTCTCGACGGTGCGCGGTGTGACCAGGCTGGCCCGGGAGAACGCCGTGGACAGCGCCTTCGGGACGGCACCGAGGCCCGTGTCGACAACCAGCGAGAGGTCCACGGGCTTGCTGGGCATCGCCCTGGCGAGCTCCGCGACCAACCCCGGCAGCCGGGACACGGGGCAGACCAGCTGGCCGACCAAACCGCCGTAGCGGCCCGCGCGGGCTTCGAGATACCGCGCCACGACCACGGCGACCTCAGGGGCCGACGCGCGGGGCTGCAGGAGGCTCGTGTCGTCCACGAGCTGCGCGAACAGGGGTGGGATGGCCCACGGGTCCGCACCTCTCGCCGTCGTCACACCCTGACGCTAACGGGTCGCTCTCAACCAGCCGCTGGACACCCCCGGCGTCGTCGGTTAGCTTAGCCTCACCTTACTAGGAGGTGAGCACGTGGGCCCGACCAGCCTGCGCCGTCCCCCTGCCCCTTCGGCGGCCGAGCGAGCGCGCAGCCTCGTCGCCCGCGGCGGCACCGCGTCCCTGCTCGGCGTCCACGCGCCGATGACGCAGCCGAGGGTCCATCACGTGTGGGCCGACGGATCGGCCGTACTGCTCGTCCCCGACGGCGATCCCGTGCTCGCCGCGGTGTCGGATGCCGTGGAGGCGGGCACCGCGGGCGACAGCGCGATGCTCGAGCTGGCCGACCCCGCGCCCGTCGCCTTGCGCGAACCCGTGCGCGGACTGTTGTGGGTGATCGGCACGCTCACCCGTCCCGGTGACGACATGGCCCGGCGCTGGGTCGCACGGGTCGCCGACGTCCGGCCGGATCCCGCGCTGCTCGACATCGGCCACGGGCTGACCCTGCTGCTGCTCGAGCCGGGCTCGATCGTCGTCGCCGACGGGGACGGGACGGCCCCGCTGTCGCCCGTCGAGCTGGCCGCGGCGCGGGCCGATCCGTTCTGCCTCTTCGAGACGGCCTGGCTCGCGCATCTGGACGACGACCATCCCGAGGTGTGGCAGGCCCTCGCTGCGCACCTGCCCCGCTCGCTGCGCGACCGGCGCCCGCGGCCGCTCGGCGTCGACCGGTGCGGGCTGCGCCTGCGCGTCGAGACGCCCTCAGGCGATCAGGATGTGCGGTTGGCGTGGGGCCGCGACGTGCGCACGCCCGCGGAGCTGTGCGCCGCGCTCGACGAGAAGATCAACGGTCGGCCGAGCGCCTTCCTGCGCCACTGACGTCAGGGCGCGGCGGCCAAGGGGGAAAGGCCGTCGCGGACCCGGGCGGTGACGCGGCGCTCGGCGAAGAACGACGCGAGCGGGATCGTGCCGCACAGCAGGATCACCAGGGCGTCCAGCGGGCGCCAACGGCAGCGCTCGGCCAACACGAGCGTGCACACGATGTAGGCCATGTAGAAGAAGCCGTGCAGCATGCCGACGACCGAGACGAGCATCGGCTGGCCGAAGAAGTACTTCAGCGGCATCGCGACGAACACCAGGATCACCAGTCCGACGCCGGTGACCCAGGCCATCACGCGGTAGGCGCGCAGGAAGATCTCGATGTTCACTCAGCGGGTCCTGTTCTTCGTCTGGCGGGCTGACTCGTACGCCTGGTCCCGCTCGGCCAGCGCCGCGAGCATGCGGTTGTAGGCGGCCAGCTGCGGATCCGTCTCGTCAGTGATCGGCTCGGCCGACGGAGGGCGGCGGGTGAACGGCGAGGGGCCGGTGTCCTCGGGCTCCTGGTCGACATCCGGGCCCGGCGACTCCGAGAACGACCCGGCCATCGACTCCGGCGTCGACCCGGCCGTCGGCATCGCGGGCGGCTCGGCCATCTCCGGCTGCTCGCCGCGGCGCGCCCGGAGCTCCAACCGCAGCATGCGAAACCACATGACGGCGAAGAACACGGCGAACAGCGGCCACTGCAGCCCGTAGCCCACGTTGAGCGCGCTGCCCATCGCCGAGCCTGCCTTGCCCCACTGCCAGGCCGCGAGCAGGCCACAGGTGATGACCGCGCCGATCGTCAGCAGATGCCACATGATCCAGCGCGGGGAGAAGACCAGCCGCAGCACAGAGCCAGCGTACGCCGCGCGGTACCGTCCGATCATGTCCCGGCCGATCGCCAGCTGGCTCCACGCACGGCGGCCCGCCACGGCCGAGCTCGTCGACCCGGCGGCGCGCACGCTGGTCGGCACCGAGATTCTCGTCGTGTTGACGGTGACGCTGGGCCTCTCCGCGGTACGCAGCGCCCTGTCCCTGATCAACGCCCTGCTGCAGCCCGTCCCCCTGAGCAGCCAGCAGGTGGCGCTCAACGCCCCCGCGTCGCAGCTGAGCCTCGTCGATCTCGCGTTGCAGCTGGTGGGCGTGCTGCAGCTGATCGGATGGGGCGCGCTCGGCGCGTACCTGCTGCTGCGCTCCGGGATCGCGCTGCGCGCCGTCGGCTTGGACGCAAGCAGGCTGGGGCGGGACGCGGTCGGCGCGCTGGTCCTAGCCGCGCTGATCGGCATCCCCGGCCTCGGCCTCTACCTGGTGGCGCATGCGCTCGGCGTCAGCCTGACGGTGGCCCCGACCACGCTCACCGACACCTGGTGGCGCATCCCGGTGCTCGTGGCGGCGGCCGCGGCGAACGCATGGGCCGAAGAGCTGATCATGATCGGCTGGCTGCTCACCCGGCTGCGGCAGCTGGGCTGGTCGGAGAACCGGGCGCTGCTGGCCTCGGCCGTGCTCCGCGGCAGCTACCACCTCTACCAGGGGCTGGGCGGGTTCGTCGGCAACCTGGTGCTGGGCTTCGTGTTCGGCAGGGTGTGGCAGCGGCAGGGCAGGCTGTGGCCCCTCGTGGGCGCGCACACCGTGATCGACGTCGTGGCCTTCGTCGGCTACGGCCTGCTCAAAGGCAAGGTCAGCTGGCTTCCGTGAAGCGGACGATCTCCCGTCAGTGACCGTCGAAGATCGCGTAGCGCATGCGGGCCATCATGTTCTCCGCGCCCGCCTTGATGCCGGACTCGGTGAACAGCTCGTCGATGCGGCCGGGGATGTCCTGCGGGTCCCAGCGCTTGCCCCCGTTGGTCACCTCGGCCACCGACGTAAACGGCTGGAAGATCTCGATGCTGTCGCCCTGCACGCCGAAGACCTTGCCGCTGATGTGCGCCGAGGCGTCCGAGCAGAGGAAGGCCACAAGCGGGGCGACGTTCTCCGGGGCGAAGAAGTCGAACTCGCCCGCCGCGATCTTCGCGTCGCGGTCGTCCTTGAACTCCTGTGGCATGAGGTCGAGGGTCATGCGGGTGAGCGCGGTGGGGGCGATCGCGTTGCTCGTGATCCCGCCGCGCGCACCCTCCATCGCGACGATCGTGGAGAACGCGGCGATGCCTGCCTTGGCGGCACCGTAGTTGGTCTGACCGAAGTTGCCGAGGATCCCGGACGTGGACGCGGTGTTGACGACGTGTCCCGGCCGCTTCGCCTCTTTCCAGTGCTGGACGGCCGCGCGGGTGGGCAGGAAGTGCCCGCGCAGGTGCACGCGGACGACGGCGTCCCAGTCGTCGTCCGACATCTTGGCGAGCGTGCGGTCGCGCAGGATGCCCGCGTTGTTGACCAGCGCGTCGAGGGCGCCGAACTCGCTCACCGCGGTCGCGACGAGACCGTTGGCGACGTCGGCGTCGGCCACATCGCCGCTGACGGCCACGGCGCGGCCCCCGGCGGCGGTGATCTCCTTGGCCACGGCCTCGCCCGCGTCCTCGTCGAACTCCGCCACCACGACCGCCGCGCCCTGGCTTGCGCACTCCAGCGCTTCACCGCGCCCGATGCCGCGCCCGGCGCCGGTGACGATGACAACCTTGTCGTCGAGAAGACCCATGATCCTGAGCATAGGTACCGGCGAGTAACCCCAGAAGTGCGCCTGATCACATCGCGGGGGCTACCTCAGCGCAGCGTGACCTGCTTGCCCGCGAGCGCGTCGCGCGCCCGGCGCTCCGCGTCGGTCAGCGGCGCCTTCTCCGCGAGCGCCTTGTCCAGCCTGCCCGCGAACTCGGCGACGGGGGTGGTCCACTCCTTCGGGTGCATGTCCCGGTCGAGGTCCCACACCGGCACGAGCAGCCCGTGCGCGCGGAACGCCCCCGCGTACCGGCTTTCGGCGCCCAGCCCGAGCTCACCGCGGGCCTGCAGCCGGGCCAGGGCCGCGAGCAACGCGTCCTCCGGCTCCGGACGCACCCAGCGCACGTGCGCCTTCGAGCCCGTGTCGACCCAGTACGCCGCCCGCACGCCGGGCGCGGTGATCGCCTCGGTGGGCATCGCCACCTTGTTGGCCCGTTCCAGCGTGGCGGCGACCTCGGGCGTCGGCTCCCCGTCGTCCTGGACCAACCACCAGGCGAAGTCGCTGTGCACGGTGACGTCGAGCGTGGCGTCCGCGTCCAGCACGTCCTGCAGCCGGACGAGCTCGCCGCCGCTCGGCCCGACGACGGGCAGCGACGAACCGGGCGCCGCCGCCTTCGCCCAGGCCAGCGCGCGGGCGAGGTCCGCGGACAGGTCGCCGGAGCGCGTCTGCACCTGCGAGCCCAGCCAGATCTCGCCGTCCGGCCGCACGAGGGCGGCAGACGCCCCGGGCAGCACGGACGTGATCGTCACCGGTACGGGGAGCGGCGCGGCGAGCGGCAGCGGCGCGGTCGCCGACGGCAGCAGCTCGCGGAGGGCGACGAGGTCGCACTCGGCCGCCAGCCCCGCGAACGGGCGCGTCACGATCACGTCGTCGCCCGCGCCGTGGCAGGCCTTCCATCGCTTGCCGGAACCACACGGGCAGGGACGGCGGGGATTCTCGCCGACCGGGGCAGCAGTCGTCTTCTTCGCCATGGTGAGAAGCACGCTACCGACTGCTCAACGAACCGCGACGAGGACCTCACGCCGGGCCGTGCGGCGCGGGGTGAGCAGCCGGGTCAGCCGGGCGGTGAGAACGGCGGTGACGCCCGCCGTCACCGCCGCGAGCAGGTCGAGCAGCGCGTGCAGGACCACTCCGTCGGCGAGCGCCTGCACGCCCGTCCGCAGCGACCAGAGCACGACGACCAGGCCGAACAGGAGGTTCGCGACCCACAGCGCCCACCACCAGACCAGCAGGGCCGACGGCCTCGGCCGCTGCCGCGCAGGTCGCTCCATGCCGGTGTGCTCGATCTCGGCGAGCACGGAGCCCGGCACCGACAGGTTGACGACGGGAAGCAGCCAGCCCGCGACGATCGCCCGTGCCGACCGTGCGGGCACGACGCCTGCGTGGTCGCCCGCGGCCCGCGACGTCCGCACGCTCCAGAGCACCAGCATCACGCCCGCGACGATCGCCAGGATCGGCGCCACCGTGCCCGCCGCCGCCACCAGCGCATCCGACGCGGCGACCGCGCCCGCAGGAAGCGCGTCGGAGCGGCTGGCGAGCAGCAGCGTGTAGCGCCACACCTCGGCGCCGCAGGCGAGGACCGCGACCGTGGCCGTGGCCCAGAGCAGGGGGACGAGCGTGCCGAGCGTCGTGCGGGCGGCCGTCAGCGCGTCCGGTGCCTGCGGGGGCGCGGCCTCTTCCGGCTCCGTCCAGGGCAGCGCGGGGAAGCCCCACCGCGGGATGAACGGGTAGCGCGGCGGGCCGCTGTAGCGGGGCAGCCGGACGCGGGGCGGGCTCACCGTACCCGGCGGAGGTATCGCGACCCACGTCATCGGCGTGACGTAGCGCCCGCACTGTAGGCACCGACCGTTGGCCTCGACCGGCACGCGGCAGCGCGGACAGCTCAGCACACCGCGCACTGGCACGCCGCCTCCTAGATCACGTCTGGCACGGCTAGATCACGTCTGGCACGGCGCCGGCGCGGTCGGCGACCATTGGTCGGCCTGCGGCGGCCCACGACTGCATGCCGCCTGCCACGTTGACCGCCGAGACGCCCTGCTGGGCCAGGAAGGCCACGACGCGCGCGGACCGGGCGCCCGAGCGGCAGATCACGTACAGCGGCTCGGCGTCGGGCACCTCCTGGAGCCTGCCGGTGAGCTGGCTCATGGGCACGTGCTGGGCCTCGGGCGCGTGGCCTGCGCTCCACTCGTCGTCTTCGCGGACGTCGAGCAGCACGGCACCGGTGGGGAGATCGGCCACGCTGACCGCGGGCACGTCGTTCATGACCAGATAGTCGCACGCGACCCCGTCACGATCCGGTGAGCCTGCCCCGGCGCCGACCCTGCTCGCCGCACGGCCTGCAGCCCCGGCCCGGCCCACCGGGCGCCCGTCGGCCCCGATCAGCGGACTCGGCGTGTCGAGATGCCGGACTCACCGGGTCGAGATGCACGACTCACCGGGTCGGGGTGCACGACTCACCGGGTCGAGATGCACGACTCACCGTCCGGCGGCGGTGTCGGCAGTGGGGACTTCGGCGACCTCGGCACCCACCCCGGTCAGCGCGCGGACCTCCATCGCGGCGTAGAGCACCGGGTCGGCGCCGCGCCTGCCGCCCACCAGCGTGCCGATGATCCCGAGCAGGAACGACAGCGGGATGGCCACGATCCCCGGGTTGTCCAGCGGGAACCAGTGGAAGTCGACGCCCTGGATCATCGAGGCGCTCTTCGTTCCTCCCGGCGGCACCGGCTTGCCCGACACCGCGGGCGAGAACACGATCAGCACGAGGCAGCTCGCCAGCCCGCCGTAGATCGAGAACAGTGCGCCCGTCGTGTTGAACCGCCGCCAGAACAGGGAGTAGAGGATCGTCGGGAGGTTCGCCGACGCCGCCACCGCGAACGCGAGCGCTACGAGGAACGCCACGTTCTGCCCGTTAGCCACGATCCCGCCCGCCACCGCGAGCGCGCCGACCGCGAACGCCGTCAGGCGCGCCACCCGCACCTCGGCCCGCGGCGACGTATGGCCGCGCTTGAGGATTGTGGCGTAGACGTCGTGGGCGAAGGAGGCCGACGCGGTGATCGTCAGCCCGGCCACGACGGCCAGGATCGTCGCGAACGCGATCGCCGAGACCAGTCCCAGCATCAACTCGCCGCCCAGCGCGTAGGCCAGGAGCGGGGCGGCGTTGTTCTGGTTCTCCGCGGTGATCGTGCCCGGCGGCAGCAGCGCCGCGGCCCCGTAGCCCAGCACGAGCGTGAACAGGTAGAAGACGCCGATCAGCCAGATCGCCCACACCACAGAGCGGCGGGCCTCCGTGCCGTTCGGCACGGTGTAGAAGCGCATGAGGATGTGCGGCAGCCCCGCGGTGCCGAGCACCAGCGCGAGCGCCAGCGACAGGAAGTCGACCGGGTTGCGGTACAGCAGGCCCGGCCCGAGCACCTTCTGCCCCCGCGAGCTCGCGTCAGCCGCCTTGCCGAGCAGGGCGGAGAGATTGAAGCCGACGAACCCGAGCACCCACGCCGTCAGGACCGCGGCAGCCACCATCAGCAGCACCGCCTTGATGATCTGGACGTAGGTGGTGCCCTTCATCCCCCCGACGAGCACGTAGACGATCATCAGCAGCCCGACGACGGCGATCACGATGCTCTGCCCGAGCCGGTTGTCCGCGGGGATCTGCAGCAGCAGCGCGACCAGCCCGCCCGCGCCCGCCATCTGGGCAATCAGGTAGAACAGCGACACCACCAACGTCGACGCCGCGGCGGCGGCCCTGACCGGGCGTTGCCGCATGCGGAACGCCAACACGTCGCCCATCGTGAACTTGCCCGTGTTGCGCAGCGCCTCGGCCACCAGCAGCAGCGCTACCAGCCAGGCGACCAGGAAGCCGATCGAGTAGAGGAAGCCGTCGTAGCCGCCCCACGCGATCGCGCCCGCGATGCCGAGGAACGACGCAGCCGAGAGGTAGTCGCCCGCGATCGCGACGCCGTTCTGGGCACCGGTGAACGCCCGGCCCGCGGCGTAGTAGTCCGACGTCGTCCGGTTGCCCCGGCCTGCCCGGTAGACCACGACCAGCGTCCCCGCCACGAACAGCAGGAAGATCGTGACGTTGACGAGGACATTGCCCACAGCGCCCGAGGCGCTCGCTGCGGCTACCGTGCGTAGCGGGCTCACGGCGCGTACCTTAGCTGGTCACGAATGGCCGATGCGGCCGGGTCGATCGAACGACCGGCGAAGCGCACGTACAGCGTCGTCATCACGAACGTACTGGCGAACTGCAGCAGGCCGAGCACGAGCCCGACCGTGAAGTTGCCCGCCAGCTTCGTGGCCATGAACGGCTGCGCGTAGCACGCGACCAGCACGTAGGCGACGTACCAAGCCAGAAACAGCGCGCTCATCGGGAAGACGAACCGCCGCAGCCGTCGGCGCAACGCCCGAAACTCCTGACTGGCCTGGACCCGCTCGTAGAGGGGGCCAGAGGGTCGCTGCTGGGGCGTGCGGTGCTGGGGCGTGCTCACGAGACCTCCCGCGGACGAGCACACCTCTGGTGCTCACGTCGTCGCTCTCAGCAACGAGAGAAGACCCCGAAGAGGTACGCCGATCAGGCGGCGGGTCCGCGAAGCCGTTCCGCGGGGCGGTCCCGGCTCAGCCCGAGCCGTTCGGGTGCGTGCAGCCGCAGCAGCAGCTGATCCACACCCGCGGGGCGGCTGCTCGCCGTGAACAGGCTCACGACGAGCATGGTGAGGGCGGCCGCGGGCACGCTGACCAGCGCCGGACGCAACATCAGCACGCCGATCCACCCCGGCTGCGTGATGCCCGCGAGGCTCAACCCGATGGCCCCGCCCGCGAGCACGCCGCCGACCGCCACCCCGGCCGCGGCGCCCGCCGCCGTGAGCCCGCGCCACCAGATGCCCAGTACGAGCAACGGACAGAACGTCGACGCGGCCATGGCGAACACCAGTGCCACGGCCTCGCCGAACTCCATCCGCGTCACCAGCAGCGACAGCACGAGCGGCACAGCGCCGCCGATGACCGTGGCCATGCGGAAGGCCCCGGTGCGCCGCGAGCTGAAGACGTCGGCGGCCAGCACGCCCGCGACGCTCACGACGAGCCCGGACGACGTGGCCAGGAACGTCGCCCACGCGCCTGCGGCCACGACCGCGCCCAGGCCGACGCCGAGGGGACCGCTGCCCAGCACGGCCTGCGGGAGGAGCAGCACTGCGGCATCGGTCTCGCCGGAGATCAGCAGTTGCGGCGTGTAGAGCCGGGACAGCGCACCGACCGCCGTCACCGCCAGATAGAAGATCCCGATCAGCGCCAGCACGAACACCGCGGTCCGCCGCGCCGCCCGGCCGTCGGGGTTGGTGTAAAAGCGCACGAGCACGTGCGGCAGCCCCATCGTGCCCAGGAACGTGGCGAGCAGCAGCGAGTAGATGCCCAGCAGGCTGTAGGGATCCCCGGAGGCGTTCGGCAGCAGCCAGGTGGCGTCGTCCGCAGGCGCGCCCTCGACCACCGGCGTCGTGGTGCCCGCCGGAAACTCGAGCACAGCCCCGTCGGCCACGCTGTGCAGCCCGGGGTTCCACCTCAGCGTCGTGCCACTCGCCTGCACGCCGTCCACCCGCCCGGTCGCCGTGAGCGTGATCGGCCTCGTGACCTGCAACGTCACGCCGGTGTGGATCCACACCGTGGTCTGGTGGGTCAACGTCGGAGGAGCGGGGTGGTTGAACGTGCGGTGGTCGCCGAAGAAGTACACCAGCGCGACGACCGTCGGGATCGCCAGCGCGCTGAACTTGAGCCAGTACTGGAAGGCCTGCACGAACGTCACCGAGCGCATGCCGCCGATGAGCACGGTGCCGACGACGACGACCGCCGCGGCCACGGCGCCCAACCAGTACGGCAGCCCGGTGGCGGTGGTGAGCGTCAGCCCGGCCCCCTGCAACTGCGGCAGGAGGTAGAGCCATCCGATGATGACGACGACCGCGGTGCAGAGCCTGCGCAGCATCGGTGAGTGCAGCCGGGCTTCCGCGAAGTCGGGCACGGCGTAGGCGCCGGAGCGACGCAGGGGCGCGACGACGAAGAAGACCAGCGCGAGGTAACCCGCCGCGAACCCGACGGGGTACCAGAGCGCGTCAACGCCGTCGCGCAGGATCAGCCCGGCGACCCCGAGGAACGAGGCCGCCGACAGGTACTCCCCCGAGATCGCCGCAGCGTTGGCGACCGGCCTGACCGTGCGGGCGGCGACCACGAAGTCCGAGGTGCTGCGGCGGGCCCGCACCCCGTAGGCGCCGATGACCGCCGACGCGATCGCGGCGAACACCATGGCCGCGATCACGATGAGGCCCGCGGTCGTCACCACGCCACCTTGTCATTTCTCGCGGGGAGCGGCTCGCGGCGGGTCATGGGCGTCAGTCCTGGACGTGGTCGGCGAAGTCCTGTTCGACGCGCTCGGCGGTGCGCGTGAACCACCAGCCGAGGCCGAACAGGTACGGGTAGACGAGCATGCCGATCAGGAGCCACGGCAGCCGCAGCCCGAAAATGGCGATGGTGCCGACGGCCGGGAACAGGTAGAACACGGCAGGCAGCAGCCCGAGCGGAAGGCCGCCGAGCAGCGCGAAGCCCAGTGCGACGCGCAGCTGGGAGGTGATCAGTCCGCTGCGCAGCACCTCGCCGACCGCGCCGTCCTCTTGGATGTCGACGACCGTGCGCACCGGCCGGGCCGCCGCCTTCCGCTCGGCCAACACCACCCGCACGCGCTTGCCCGGCGGGTAGACCGGCGCGCGCGGCGGCTCTACGGGAGCCGGGGTCGGGGTCGGGGTCGGGGTAGACGTCGGGGCCGACGCCCGCCAGATGACCCCTTCTGCCCCGTCATCCTCGTCGGCGCCGTCGTCCTCGTCGTCCTCGTCGGCTTCCTCGGCGTAGTCCGCATGGTCGGGGTACTCGTGCGCATAGTCGTCGGCATAGTCGTCGGCGAGATCGTCGGCGTAGTCGTCGGCGAGGTCGTCGGTGAGCTCGTCCGGCGCAGGCTCGGGCGGGGCGGACGGCGGGGTGGCGGGGAGGCCGGGCACCGTCGGGATGGCCACGGTCGGCGGGAGGACCGAGGGGCCGGACAACAAGCGGGCCGCGGCGGGGCCGGACGGGGGCGCCGGGCGAGTAAGCCGTTCCTGCGGCCGCGGCGGTTGCCACGCGGGTCGCGCACCCGTCTGTGCGAGGGCATCTACGGACGGCCCCGGCCACGGCGCCCGAACATCCGACAGCTGAGCGGCGGCGTCGGACCTGTCAACCGGACCTGCGGTTGGGCCGGCAACGGGGCCTGCGATCGGGCTGTCGGTCCGACCGGCGATCGGGCTGTCGGTCCGACCGGCGCGGGCGCTGTCGGTTGGGTCGGCGATGGAGCCTTCGGTTGGACCGGCGCCGGGGCCGGTGGTGGGGCTGTCGGGCGGGTCGGCGACCGGGTTGAGCGGGCGGCGACCGTACGGAAGAGGACCAACCCCGCCCGCAGTCTCCGGCCCGGCGGCGGCATCGGGCGCAGCCTCGTCGGACCGCGCCTGCGAAGGCGGAACGACCTCCGCGGGCGCCTGCTGGAGGCCCTGGGCGTCCACAAACGCCGCCTGCGGGGTGGCGACTCGCCCTTCCGGCGCAAGAGGGGCTCGCCGGGCGTCGTCCGCTGGCGCGGCGTCCCGCGATGCCGTATCCGCGGTTGCGTTCAGGGCGTCCGAAGCCGGTGCGGCGTCGGAGGGGACCGGCTCGGGCTGCGAACGCGCGTCCGGCCTGCCCCAGGTCCCGGACAACGGCACGGCCCGCGGGCGCCGACGAACTGGCGTGGTCGGAAGCGACGGGCCGCCGATGGCGCCCACGTCACTCTCGTCGAGGCGGCTGACCTGGCTGCGGGGTGGGGCGCCGGGTCCGTCGGTGGGGGCACGCCCGAAGCCCGACCACGTCGACGGCATGGATCGCGCCGGCGCGGGCTCCGCGACGGCGCGCGTGGCGTCCGCAACGGAACCGGCCGTCGGGCCTGCTGCGAGGTCGACCGGAGAACCGGCCACGGGACCGACCGGGAAATCCGCCACAGGACCGACCGCAAGATCGGCGTCGGCTGCGGGCACGGTGTCCGCGCCGCCCTCGGCCACGGTGTCCGTGCCGTCGCCCTCGGCGCGGTCCCTCGCAGGCGCGGCGGCGGCCTCTGGCGCGCTGAGACCAGTGGCTCCGCCCGCCGACGCCGAGCCGTCAGCTGCGCCGGCCCCCGCCGGTGCCTGGGCCGCCTGCGGGGCTGCGTCCGCAAGTGCCGCGCTCCCCCCTCCCGCGTCCCCCTCACCCGCATCGGGGCCCGCGGTCGGGCTACCGACGTCCTCAGCGGGCGGGGCAACGGGGGTCAGGCCGGGAGCGACGTCGGCCGCCGCGCCTGCCGGGGCGTCAGCGGGGGCAGTGCGTTCTGGCGCCTCCGCGGGCGCGGCCCCACCAGCGGCCCGGGCAACGTCCCCGGCAGCGTCGTCGAGGGCAACGTCGTCGAGGGCGGCCTCGTCGAAGGCGGCCTCGTCGAGAGCAGGGTCGTCGAGCACCTGCCCGGTCCCGGCCGCGCGCTCGACGGGCGCCGGGGCGGGGGTCCCGACGGTGTCAACGGCGTCAACGACATCGGGACTTGTCGCCGCGACCTCGGTCTGGGGTTCGCCCGCAGCGACGTCCGCGCCACCCCACGCCGTCCGGCGGGCATCGCCGCCCTGCCGGGGGTCTACCCACAGCCCGCCGTCGACCTGGGGATCCGCGCGCGCCCGCAGTGGGCGGAAATTGCGCAGCGCGCTACCCCTGGTCCATGCCGTCGGGGCGTCGGCGCCATCGTCCCCGACGGCAGGCTGACCTGCCGACGGAGCAGGCGAGGGCGGGGGCTGCGGCGACGACGGGTCGGCAGGCCGACTTCTGAGCGACTCGGGGCGGTCGGTCGCGTGTCGGGCGCGGTACTCAGCGGGTGCGGGGGCGGGTGCCGGGTCGGGGCCGCCGTGGCGCGCGTGCCGTCCGCCGGAGCCGCGGCGCGCGGCCGCGATCCGCCGCTGGATCTCCTCCTGGAGCCACGCCGAGCCCGAGTCTGCTTCCGACTCGGCGCCCACCTCGCGAGCCTGCTCGGCGGTCTCCGCTCTGCCCGGGTCGTCATCCGACTCGGGCGCCACCGACGGCGGGGCGCCGTCGGTGTGGGTGCTCATGGCCCGCTCGCCCGCTCGTGGACGACTGCGGAGGTCAACGCTGGCTCCACGCCTGCTTCGTCGCCCGCACCAGACGGTCCTTCAGCTCACGGGTGTGGCGGCGGCTCACCGGCAGCTCGGCGCAGTCGGGGCCGGTGCCGATGCGCACGACGTACCCCGAACCGGACAGCCGCAGCTCCGTGACCAACGGCAGCGACACCAGGAACGACCGGTGGATCCGCACGAACCCGGCCTCGCGCCAGCGGTCCTCCAGCACGGACAGCGGGATGCGGACGAGGTGGCTGCCCTCGTGGGTGTGCAGGCGGGCGTAGTCGCCCTGAGCCTCGACGTAGCGCACGGCCGAGCGCGGCACCAGCTTGGTGGTGCCCGCCAGCTCGACGGGGATGACCTCGTCCTCGTTGGCGTCGTCGCGCAGGGGCTCGGCTGCCGCGGCCGCGCGGTTGGCGATGATGCGGTCGAGCGACGCGGCGAGGCGCTCTGACCGCAGGGGCTTGAGCAGGTAGTCGACGGCGCCGACCTCGTAGGCGTCGACCGCGCGGTCGTCGTGCGCCGTGACGAACACGACCGAAGGCGGCACCGCCATCGACGAGAAGACCCTGGCGAGCTCCAGCCCGTCCAGGCCGGGCATGCGGATGTCGAGGAACACCACCTCGATGTCGCTGCGCTCGGCGACGCGCATGCCGGTCATCGGGTTCAGCGCGCGACCACCGACCGACTGGCCCGCCGTGGCCGCCTCGCGCACCCCTTGGCGGCTGTTGAGGATCCGCAGGGCGTCGGTGGCGTCCGACGCCTTCAGGACGACCCCCACCCGGGGGTCCTCATTCAGCAGGTAGGCCAGTTCTTCAAGCGCGGGTTCCTCGTCGTCTACGGCGAGGACGACCAGGCCGCCGGAGCTGTCGTTGCTGTCCACGATCTCCTCATCCTGCGTTTCCGGTGCATGGTGTCACGGCGACCGCATAGCGATCACGTCCGACACCGGCGACCATGGTGACGCTGAAACCGTGTGAGTGCCAGGGGCACGCACCTTTCGGGTTCATCCGATTACACCCTGCTACAGACCGTACCGCGCCCACGTTGCGCGGATGTCGACAGCCTGGGCCATGCCGAGCAGCGCGTCGGTGGAAGCGGCAGCGGGCGCGGCGAGGCCGAGCCGAGCCAGCAGCGGCCGCCTGGCCTCGACGGGAACCAGTTCGGCGTCGGGGAACTGCTCGCCGAGCACGGTGCGCGCGGTGCCGAGACCGTCGACGAGGCCGAGCTCGAGTGCCTGCGCCCCCGTCCACACCTCGCCCGTGAAAAGCTCGTCCCCGCCGTGCAGCCGTTCACCCCTCCGATCGGTGACCCAGGCGCGGAACATCCCGTGCAGCTCGTCCTGCAGCCTGCGCAGCCACTGGACGTCCTCGGGCTTCTCGGGCAGGAAGGGATCGAGGCGCGACTTGGACGTGCCTGCGGTGTACAGGCGGCGCTGCACGCCGAACCGCTCGATCAGCCCGTCGAGCCCGAAGCCCTGGCTGATCACGCCGATCGACCCGACGAGCGACGTCGGGTGCGCATAGATCGAGTCGGCCGCGCAGGCGAGCCAGTACCCGCCGGAAGCGGCGACGTCCTCACAGAACGCGAGGACCGGGACCTTCGCTTCGTCGGCCAACTGCCGGATCCGGTCCGCGACCAGCGCGGACTGCGTCGGCGACCCGCCGGGCGAGTTCACCAGCAGGGCGACCGCGGCGAGCCCTTCCGGCGCGAACGCCCGCTCCAGCGTCTTCTCGACGGCGGCGGCGTTGATCACCGAGCGGGGCAGCGGC
Source organism: Pseudonocardia sp. (assembly GCA_036401495.1). GTDB lineage: Bacteria > Actinomycetota > Actinomycetes > Mycobacteriales > Pseudonocardiaceae > Pseudonocardia. The sequence goes on from DASWUV010000212.1 coordinate 18,695, forward strand.
GCGGCGGCCGCGGTGATCACGCCGTGCAGCCGGACCAGCGAGACGACCGGCCTGTCCCCCCGTTCGCCGAGCTTGCCGGGAAGCCGGGACACGAGCCGATCAGGCAGCCGGAGGGCATCCATGAGGGACAACGCTACGCGGTGGCCGCCGGAGCGGTGTGACACTCCTCCCACAGCACCGCGGCGAAGCGGGACGCCCGTGCCGCCGGCACCCGTCAGACGCGGATGCCCGCCCGGAACTTCGGCACCCGCAACGTGATCTTCATGCCCTGGCCGGGCGCGGTGTCCACGACGAGACCGAAGTCGTCGCCGAACGTCGAGCGCATGCGGTCGTCGACGTTGCCGAGCCCGACGTGGGCTCCGGAGTGGTGGGCGTCGGCCAGGTCCTCGTGCAGGCGGGCGGGGTCCATGCCGATCCCGTCGTCGTCGACGATGATCACGCACTCGTTGCCCGCGTTCTCCGCGGTGATCGTGATCGTGCCGCCGTTGGGCTTGCTGCCCAGTCCGTGCCGCACGGCGTTCTCCACCAGCGGTTGCAGTGCGAGGAACGGCAGCACCACCGATAGCACCTCGGGCGCGATCTGCAGCTTGATGTTGAGCCGGGCGCCGAAGCGCGCCTTCTCCAGCCGGACGTAGCGCTCGATGTTGTTCAGCTCGTCCTGCAGCGTCGTGTACTCCCCGGCCGTCCGGAACGAGTAGCGCGTGAAGTCGGCGAACTCGATGAGCAGCTCGCGGGCGCGCACCGGGTCGGTGCGGATGAACGAGGCGATCGTGGTCAGCGCGTTGTAGACGAAGTGCGGGCTGATCTGCGCCCGCAGCGCGCGCACCTCGGCGCGGTCGAGCCGGGCGCGGGCCTCCTCCAGCTCGGCGAGCTCCAGCTGGCTCGAGACGTAGCGCGCGACCTCCGCGGTGGCCCGGAGGATCACCGGGCCTGCCGTCGACTCGGTGACGGCCCCCAGGGTGCCGATGATCGCGCCGTCGCTCTCCAGCGGGACGACGACGATGCCGCGCACCGGGCAGTCGCCGCGCTCGCAGACGATGTTGCTGTGCGAGAGCATCTGCTGACGCCCGGTGGAGATCACCTGGTCGGCCAGCGAGCGAACGTCGGGCTCGTGCTGGTCGGCGGCGCCGTCCCAAGCCAACGTGTTGCCGCGGTTGTCGGTCATGGTCAGCGCGCACGTGTCGAGCAGCTGGCGCAGGTAGGGCAGCGCGAAGGAGGCCGAGGACGGCGACAGCCCCTCCCGCAGCGACGGTGCGGCGAGCGCCACCGTGTGCAGCGTCCCGAACGTCGCGCGCTCAAGGGGCGAGGCGTAGCTGTTGCGTCGGCTGCGCACGAAGTAGAAGACCGCAGCGGCAATGCTGACGATCGACAGCACGACGAGCACGACGACCGCCGTGGGAGAAGCGAGTAGGTCGTTCACGTCGGGCTCCTACCGCACCAGTCGCGAGAGCCGCCGGTCGGCGAGGAGCTTGCCGCCGGTCTGGCAGCCAGGACAGTACTGGAACGACCGGTTGGCGAACGAGACCTCACGAACGGTCGTCCCGCACACCGGGCACGGTAGGCCGGTGCGGGCGTGCACGCGCAGCCCCGAGCGCTTCTCGCCTTTGAGCTGGGCGGCACCCTGGCCGACCGAGCGCTCGACGGCGTCGAGGAGCACTGAGCGCAGCGCGTCGTAGAGGACGTCGACCTGCTCGGGCTTCAGCCGCCCGGCCACGGCGTACGGCGACAGCTTGGCGGTATGCAGGATCTCGTCGCTGTATGCGTTGCCGACCCCGGCCAGCCAGACCTGGTCCACGATCAGCGTCTTGATCCGCTCGGTGTGCCCCGCCAGCAGCGTGGCGAACTCGTCGCGGCTGACGTCGAGGGCGTCGGGGCCCAGCCGGGCGATGCCCGGCACCTGCTTCGGATCGGCCACCAGGTAGACGGCCAGTCGCTTCTGGGTGCCCGCCTCGGTGAAGTCGAAGCCGGGGCCGCCGACGACGTCGAGGTGCACCCGCAGTTCGAGTGGGCCCTTCCCGGGCTTGGGCGGGACGGTCGACGCCGTGTCGTGCCAGCGCATCCAACCCGCCCGCGACAGGTGCGTGATCAGGTGCAGGGGGCCGTCCCCGCCCGCCCCCTCTGGCCGGTCGAGGAACTCGACGGCCAGGAACTTGCCGTAGCGCGCCGCGCCCGTGACGACCCGTCCGACCAGCGCCTGCATCGGCGGGTCGAACGTCTTCACCGCGCTCATCGACGCCACGTCCACGCGGGCGACGGGACGGTAAAGAGCGTGTTCGCGCAGGTGGTGCGCGAGCGCCTCGACCTCCGGCAGCTCAGGCATGGCTAGTTGACCGGCTGCAGAGGGCTGTCGGCGTGGCCCGGCGTGCCCTGGGTACGCAGCCGCCGCACGACGATGCGCATCTCCTCACGCGCGCGGGCGCCGCCGCGGATCAGGCCCGTCCAGCGCTCGGCAGGCTGCTCGTAGTTGCCCTCGGTCTCCGCGACGACCGTCCACGGCCTGCGCAGCCACCAGCGGATGGGGAAGAAGAACACGATGAGCCCGGCGAGGATCCACAGGTACCAGGGAACGTGCACCTGGCTCGGCGACCAGACGACGATGATCACCCAGAACAGGAAGAGCGCGGACAGGATCAGCACCGCGGCCCCGCGGCCGCCGTCGACGTCGTGCTCGAAGTCGTCGCCCGTGGCGGGCAACGACCACGCGACGCTTCTGCGCACCGACCACATGCGCCCGTCGACGCCCGCGACCGTCTTGGATCCCACGTCTCCACTGTCCCACAACCAGCGCCTGAGCGGGATTCTCGCGGCCGCGCCGTCGCATGATCGCCGCTGACGGGGACCGGTTTCGCCAAACGCCCGCGCGGACCGCCTGTCCTCTGCTCGGCTGGAGTGCGTGATGGTGGACGCGCACCCGTCGGCCCGACCGGGGATCGTGCTGGCGCGGCGGGACCTCCCGCCCGAGGACGTCGGCTGGGTCCGCGACCTGCGCGTCGCCAGTCCCGCGTTCGCCGCACTGGAGACCGCCACCGTCCTACCTCAAGGCTCGGCGTTCCTCGACCGCTGCTGCAACGGCACGTGCCGTTCCCCGACATCTACGGCTGCTACTGCCGAAACCTGGGCAGACGGGGTTCCGGCCGGGCAGGCTCC
>DASWUV010000213.1:0-4255 GCA_036401495.1 Pseudonocardia sp.
TACCGGACCCAACCACCCTAGCTACGTGCAGCTGCCCATTGTGCCGCAGAACTAATAGAGGAGAGGAATTGAGAATCATGACGACCCGCAACTCCTCCGACCGGCTTGCGACGATCCTCGAGAAAGTCCGCGCCATCGGACCGACCCTGCGAGAGCGCGCACCCGAAGCAGAACGCGCTACCAGACTCTCTGATGAGACCATCGCCGACCTTGACGCTACCGGCGCCTTCAACATTGCAAGCCCGGCCGAGTTCGGCGGTGACGAGCTCTCTGTCAGGGAGCAACTCGACGTGGTGATCGAAGTCTCGAAATGGGACGGGTCGTGCGGGTGGGTCGTCTGGGCGGGCGCCTCGACCGACTGGATCCCTGCCAGATCGGGTTCGCGCGTACTCGAGGAGGTCTTCGCGCCGGAATGGATCGGACCGCGCGTCGCGGGATCGAGCCACTTCCCGGCATCCCGAGGTCGTGCCAGGCGAGTTGATGACGGCTGGATCATCACCGGCGGCCCGTGGACGTTCGCGACCGCGTCGCTGTGGGCACCCTTCACCAACCTCGGGTGCATCGCCGAAGACGCCGACGGAACCTACCTGGTCGCTGTGCAGGTGCCGCGCGACGAACTGAAATTCCTCGACGACTGGCACGTCGCTGGCATGCGTGGCACCGGAAGTGTCTCAGTCGTGCTGAAGGGCGATGAGTTGCTCGTTCCTGACTATCGAGGAGTCGATTTCCGACAGATCATGTCAGGCGCGATTGACAATGATCTTGCCGGCTCACTCTGGAAGGCTCCCTCTTTAGGCTGGTCATTCAGCATGATGGCGGGCATGTCGATCGGCATTGCTCAGGGCGCCCTCGAGCGTTTTCTCGAGCGCTCGAACGGACGCTCCATCAGGGGGACCACCTACAAGAACCAACTCGAGGCACCACTCACGCATCTGATGCTCGCTGAGGTCCACTCCAAGATCCAGTCCGCGACGCTGATGACGCGTGCCAACGCCGAGGAGACCGACTGGCTCGGTGAACTCGCTGCCGCAGGCACACCGGCGGACCCCGAGTACATGCAACTGTTCAGCGCCAGGGTTCTTGTCGAGACGGCATACGCAGCCAAGTGGTGCGCCGAGGCGATCGAACTGCTACAGCGCAACTCGGGGTCCACCGCGATCATGGACTCCGAGCCGATCCAGCGATCCTGGCGCGATGCGCGGATCATCACGCTTCATGGGGCCCTCAACCTCGAGGCGCTGTCCGAAAACTATGGGCGCCTGATGGCTGGCATTCAGCCGCATCTGGTTGCAGGCATCACCACACTCGACCGGTTTGCGCCGGTGCCTGCGAGGTAACTCAATGATTGTTGAATTTTTCACCGTAAAGCCGTATGCTCGCAACGACGCGAGAACCGATCCTTGGGTCGGCAGAAAATAGGAAGTGCCATGACCGATGATATGAATGTACCACACTTTGATGAGACGTCCGGCCTGATCGACTTCCTTGTCGTGGGCGCGGGCCCGGTTGGTCTTGTGACGGCAATTCTCCTTGGACGTGAGGGATGGCACGTGGCAGTCGTCGAGAAATGGCCGTCGCGCTATCCGATGCCACGGGCGTGCACGATCGACCACGAGGCTCTTCGTATCCTACAGGCGGCCGGGGTCATGCGTGAGCATGCCGATTTATTCGAACCGTCGCGAGGAGAACGGGGTGGCTATCAGATTCGCAATGGGGAAGGTGAGCTCCTTCGCGCGATCAACTGGAACCGATCGGCAGAGTCCGGCTGGGCGAACGTCAACGGGTTCTACCAGCCCGACCTTGAGGCGGTACTCGAGTCGATGGCACACGCCCTGCCATCGGTGGAGCTGCGTCGAGGATGGTCTGCCACTGCCATCGACCAGGATGAGGACTCGGTCACGCTGACCATGTTGCGCACCAACGATCATTCACAGCATGATTCGTTGCGGGGTCGCTGGCTCGTCGGCGCCGATGGCGCCAACAGCGTTGTTCGCGAGCTCGCTGGCATCGAAAGCATCGACACGGGATTCGAGGCGGACTGGCTCGTCGTCGATTATGAGCCGCTCGATCACCGACAGTGGGATGCATTTGTCACACAGTATTGCGATCCGGTCCAGCCGGCCACGGCGGTCAACAGCGGCCCTGGTCGGCGACGCTTCGAGTTCATGCGGCGAGCAGATGTCTCGGCTGACGAGCTGGGACGAATGGAGACTGCGTGGGAACTGATGGAGCCATGGGGTGTGACACCCGAAACTGCGCGTCTTGAGCGCCATGCCGTCTATACCTTTCGCGGTCGGTGGGCGCAGGAGTGGCGCCGGGGCCGCATTTTTCTCGCTGGAGATTCCGCCCACTTGATGCCACCGTTTCTCGGGCAGGGCCTGTGCTCGGGACTTCGTGATGCGAGTTCGCTCGCCTGGCGGTTGTCCCTGGTCGAGTCCGGTCGAGCGCACGAGTCGATCCTTGACTCGTATGGCACAGAGCGTAGCGGCCATGTGCAAGAGATCATTGCGGAAGCTGTCGCAATTGGCAAAATGATCTGCGAACTCGATCCACTTAGAGCAGCCGAACGAGATGCAGGCATGCGCGCCGAGCTGAATGACCCTGAGGCAGTCACCGTCGAGCCACCCCACCCGCGACTCGGTCAGCCCTCGATTACCGAGGCAGGCGACGACAACGCTGGCCGGCTGTCCGTTCAGGCTCGGGTCGAAGCGAACGGGATCATCGGGCTCTTCGACGATGTCGTGGGTGGCGCGTGGCAACTCATCGGGCTTGATGCAGAACCGATGGTGGACGTTTCGGCGGAACTCCGCACGTGGTTTGAAGACCTCGGCGGCACGGCTACCAAGCTCGCCGTCGATGGCGGAGTTCGCGATATCGACGGCCAATATCGTGCATGGTTCGAAGCGCACGGCTGCAGTCTCCTGCTCGCGCGACCCGACTTCTACATCTATGGTACTGGCGCTGCGCAGGATGCCGCGCGCCTTCTCGGCGCTCTGCGCAACGCTCTGGGCGTCGCTATTACAGGCACGAATGAACTCATCGAGAAAGGTAAATTGCTATGACCATGCGCGTGACGAAAATCGCTGATGCCGAGCCGTTCAATCCGGTCGGGCATGACGGGGTCGGACCGGTGCGCCTGCAAGGGGGAGCATCCACTCCTACAGCAGACTTCACCGTCGCGTTATCCCATTACCTGCCTGGTGGAACGGCACAACTCGCGCCACAGGAGAGTGAAACAGTGTATGTCGTCCTTTCCGGGGAACTCGTGATGGCGAGTGACGGGGTCGAAGAAACACTCGGCGCATACGACTCGGTCCACTTCACGACCGGCACGCTGCGCACCGTCGAGAACCGTACGAACCTGCCGGCCAGCATGCTCGTCATTCGAGCTAAGAGATAGGTATTGAACATATGAGTAATGGAGAGAATATGCGGATCGTTGGCCTCAAACAGGATGACGGAACTGTTCTCGTCGGCGCCCTCGGCTCGAACGGCACCGAGGTCGTGGTCTTTGCAGACGTCGAGGATTTCTGGGCGTCCCCGCACACGATGATCGCAGCTGGCCCTACCGGACCCACGTTTCAGGTCGAGCATGTCAAGCTTGTCCCTCCGGTCGTCAAAAGCGCCCGAGTCCTTTGCGTGGGCCTCAATTATCTTGACCATGTAAACGAGGGCACCTACCGGGACACACAATTGCCTCAGATCCCTACCCTGTTCGCGCGGTGGCCGACGTCGTTGAGTGTCGATGGTGCCGAAATTCCTGTTCCCTCTAATGAAGAAGGCCTGGACTGGGAAGGCGAGGTCGTCGCCTGGATCGGGACGCCGCTGGTTGACGCCACTGCCGAAGAGGCTCTCGCTGCTGTGGTCGGTTACTCGACCTTCAATGACGTCACGGCGCGGCGAGCACAAAAGGCAACGTCGCAATGGATTATGGGGAAGAACGGCGACCGATCAGGCCCGATCGGGCCGATGGTACCCGTCGCGGAGGTCGGCGATCTCCGTGACGGACTTCAAATCGAAACACGCGTGAATGGTAAGGTCGTGCAGCAGGGAAACACCGCGCAGATGATCTACGGAGTTGGCGAGACTCTGGCCCACATTTCCAGGAGCTTCACGATCCATCGGGGCGATCTCCTCGCAACCGGTACGCCGTCCGGTGTCGGCTACGCGCGAACGCCGCCGTGGTTCCTGCACCCCGGCGATGTCGTTGAAGTCGGGATCGAGCGACTTGGAGTTCTCACCAATCACATCGTTG
>DASWUV010000214.1:0-28593 GCA_036401495.1 Pseudonocardia sp.
CGCCGCACTGGAGACCGCCACCGTCCTACCTCAAGGCTCGGCGTTCCTCGACCGCTGCTGCAACGGCACGTGCCGTTCCCCGACATCTACGGCTGCTACTGCCGAAACCTGGGCAGACGGGGTTCCGGCCGGGCAGGCTCCCTGCTCGCCGCGGCGGCCGACCGGGCTGACTCGGCCGCCGAGCGCAGGCTGATCGCCCTGCTTCGCGGCGCCGGGATCAGCGGCTGACTGGTGGGCCACTCTCCGGTCAGAACAGGACAGGTGCAGATCTGCACCTCTCCCACCACTCCTGGCGATCATGGCCGCTCCGTCACCCGGTGGCTTGAATCACGGCGAACCAAGTTGCGGCCTTCCTTCAGCCCGGCGCATGCTTGACCCACGCAAGTTGTTGCGTGCTACATGCAAAACATTGGGTAAAGGGGGAAGGGCATGCTCGACGAGCAAGCACTCGCCCCTGCCGAGCTCGCGGCCGACCACATCGGCCACGACCTGGCTCGGCTGATGCGCACGTTCGCCCGGATGCGCCAACACAGCGGCACGGCCGTGACGTACGTGCTGGGCCTGCTGGTCGAGAAGGGTCCACAGCGCGTGGGGGAGATCGCGCAGGCGCTGGGCACCGATCCGTCGACGGTCAGCCGCAACGTCGCGGCACTCGTCGACGCCGGGCTCGTTGAACGCCGTGTGGATCCGGCCGACGGCCGCGCGCACCTGCTCGCCGCCACTGCCACGGGCGAGCGCAAGTGCGTTGACGGCCGCCGTTACCAGATCGACTTGGTCACGGCGGTGCTTGCCGAGTGGCCGGAAGAGTCCCGCCACCAGTTGGCCACACTGCTGGCCCGCTTCGCGGACGGGATGCACGACCACGGCGCGCGGATGACCCGCGCGTCAGGAGGAGAGAACTGATGACCACCGCCACCGCGCAGCGAGGCAGCTCGCCGCCGTCCGGTGAGCTGAGCCACCGCCAGATCCTGACGATCCTGGTCGGGCTGTTGCTCGGTATGTTCCTGGCCGCGCTCGACCAGACCGTCGTATCCACGGCCATCCGCACCATCGCCGACGACCTCGGCGGCCTGTCGGAACAGGCGTGGGCCACCACCGCGTTCCTGATCACCAGCACGATCACGACGCCGCTCTACGGCAAGCTGTCGGACATCTACGGCCGCAAGCCGTTCTTCCTGCTCGCGATCTCGATCTTCTTGATCGGCTCGGTAACGTGCACGTTTGCCCAGTCGATGTACCAACTGGCGGCCTTCCGTGCGCTGCAGGGAATCGGGGCAGGGGGCCTCTTTTCCCTGGCATTGACAATTTTGGGCGACATCGTGCCGCCTCGCGAGCGTGCCCGCTACCAGGGTTTCTTCCTGGCGGTCTTCGGCACCTCGAGCGTTCTCGGGCCGGTCATCGGCGGCCTGCTGTCGGGCGCGAGCAATATCCTGGGCCTCGAGGGGTGGCGCTGGATTTTCCTCGTGAACGTGCCGATCGGAGCGGTCGCACTCGTGGTCGTGGCGCGGTTCCTGAACGTGCCACACGTGCCGCGCGGCCGCCCGCGGATCGACTGGCCGGGCGCGATCATGCTCGCGGTCGGCCTCGTGCCGCTGCTGATCGTCGCCGAGCAGGGCCGCACCTGGGGTTGGGGCTCCTTCACGTCGATCGTCTGCTACGCGATCGGTGGCGTGGGCCTGATCCTGTTCGTGATCATCGAGCGCTGGTACCGCGACGACGCCCTGCTGCCGTTGCGACTGTTCCGCAACAGCGTGTTCTCACTGGTCACGGTCATCGGCATCATCGTCGGCATGGGCATGTTCGGCGGCATCGCCGTATTGCCGCAGTTCCTGCAGATCGTGCGCGGCGCGTCGCCGATCCAGTCCGGCTTCCTGATGCTCCCGCTCGTCGCCGGGATCATGGTGGCGTCCGTGACCTCCGGTCAGCTGACCTCGCGCACCGGCCGCTACAAGGTCTTCCCCGTGGTCGGCACGATGTTGATGACCGGCGCCCTGGTGGTCATGTCGTTCCGGGTGAACGTCGACATCCCGTTCTGGGAGCTCGACCTCTACATGGCGATGTTCGGGCTCGGCCTCGGCAGCTGCATGCAGACGCTGGTGCTCGCGGTGCAGAACGCATCGCCCGCCAGGGACATGGGCGTGGTGACCGCGTCGTCGACGTTCTTCCGCCAGCTCGGCGGCACGATCGGCACCGCGGTGTTCTTCTCGATCCTGTTCTCGACGCTGCCCGACAAGATCAGGGGTGCGCTGAGCTCGGCCGGGCAGGGCGACCCGGCTTTCCAGGCCGCGGTGGCCGATCCCGCTGTGCGGGCGAACCCGGTCAACCAGCCGTTCTTCGCGTTGGCGCAGAGCACCGGCGGCAGCAACTCGAACGTGTTGAGCGACTCGGCGTTCCTGCAGACGATCGACGCGCGGCTGGCCCACCCGATCCTGGTCGGCTTCTCCGAATCGGTCACGTTGGTGCTCCTGGTGGCGGCGTGCGTCGTCGCCGTCGCGTTCCTGCTGGTGCTGTTCGTCAAGGAGCTGCCGCTGCGCACGATGTCGGGTGCGCAGGCGGCCGCCATGGAGGCGGCCGCCCGCACCGGCGAGGTGCCCGCAGCGGTGCCCACGGAGGCCGTGCGCACCGCGGCCCCTGTCGTCGACACGGCGCCGACCGTCCCGATCGGGCGCCACGCGCTGACCGGCACAGACGGGGCAATGAACGGGACCACGAACGGAACCACGAACGGGAACGGCCACGCCGCCCACAACGGGCACCCCGTGGCCGAAGTCGTGCCGCTGTCGGGCCCCGGCCTCGTGGGCACTGTGCGTCGGGTCGACGGGCCCGGCCTGGGGCAGGTCGTCGTGACCATCGCCGACCTGACCGGGCGCCAGGAGGCCCGCGCGGGCACGGACGAGGAAGGCCGGTACGCGGTCGCGCTGCCCCATGAGGGCATGTACCTCGTCGTCGCCGCCGCGCCCGCCTACGAGCCGCACGCCGCGATGGTCGACGTCGGCGCGGCCGTGCCGACCCGCCACGACGTGCTGCTGTCGGGCACCTCCGCGGTGTACGGCGTGATCAGGAACGGCACCGAGCCGGTGGGGGGCGCCGCCGTCGCGCTGATCGACGCGCAGGGTGACGTGGCCGCGGCAGGCGTCGCGGACGGCATCGGCCGCTACCAGCTGGCGGGTGTGCCCGACGGCAGCTACACGCTGACCGCGGCGTCCGCTGGCTACCAGCCGGTGGCCGCGACCATCCGGCTGGACGCAGACACCCCCGTCGAGCACGACCTCGACCTGCCGCTGCGCGCACGCCTGGTCGGCACGGTCGTCGCGGCCGGATCCGGTCGGGGCATCGAGGAGGCGACCGCGACCCTGGTGGACGCGGAGGGCGTGATCGTCGGCTCGACGCTCACGGGCCGCGACGGCTCGTTCGCGTTCGACGACCTCCCCGCGGGCACCTACACCCTGACCGCCCGCGGCTACGCGCCCGTGGCGCAGACCGTGCACGTGACCGCGGGTGTCCAGGCCACGGCGGACATCGCGCTCGGGCCGGTCGCCGCCACGGTGACACCGAAGCCGGTCGAGGTCTCCTAAAAGCTCGTGCGCGGAAATCGTCGCTATGGCGACGGTTTCCGCGCACAGCTGAAGTCGAAGGTCCCGGTCAGCACGCCCTCCAGGGCCAGCAGCCACTCCTTCGTGGCGCGCCCGCCGCCGAAGCCGCCCAGCCCGTCGGCCGCCAGCACGCGGTGGCACGCCACGACGACCGGCAACGGGTTGGAGCCCATGATCGCGCCGACGCCCCTTGCCGCGGTGTACGCGCTGCCCAGCGAGGCCCTGGCGGCCAGCTCGCCGTAGGTGACGGTGTCGCCGTAGCCCACGGTCGCGTGCAACGTCTCCAACACCTTCCGCTGGCTGCCGTGGGTCAGCGACCAGTCCAGCGGAAGATCGAACACCGTCCGCTCGCCGTCCAGGTACTCGCGGAGCTGCGAAACGGCGTCGACGGGTTCGCGCGCGACGGCCTGCAGCCCGAGCCGGTCGGCCGCGCGCGCCGCCGACTCCGGCTGCTCACCGAACGCCACGAGCGCAAGCCCATCGTCGGTCGCGCCGACCGTCAGCGCGCCGATCGGACCCGGCGCGGGCATGACCGTCCACGACAGCTGCATGGTCCCAGTCTGCCCCTTCAGCGACCAGGGAAGAGGTCGAGGACGAGATGCCGAAGGGCCCACTCGGCCCAGTCCGGCGCCGTCCACCCCTGTTCGACGACGAGCAGGCTGTAGGTCTCCGGCGCCAGGAGGGTGGCGACGACGTCCGTGGCCCGCTGCAGCGACATGTCCGCGGTGAACCCGGGCTTGTCGGCGAGCTCGTCCACCGCGCGGTTGTGCGCGTCGAGGGCGGCGGCCCGCGCGGCGGCGAGCAGCTCGGCGGGTTCCGGGTCGGCCGCGGCGCCGCGCAGCACGGCGTCCAGTGGGTGGCTGCGCTCGACCGCGGCCGTCGTCACGGCGACGTGGCGGGCCAGCGCGGCGGGGCCGTCCGGCGCGGCGCGCAGCTCGTCGAGCCACCCCGGCGGGTGATCCGGGCCGCTGGTCTCCCACACGGCCTTCAGTACCGCGGCCTTGCTGCCGAAGGACAGGTAGAGCGTCTGCACGGCGACCCCGGCCGCCGCCGCGAGGTCCGCCATCGTGGTGTCGAGGTAGCCGCGCTCGACGAACAGCGCGCCTGCCGCCGCGACCACCTTCGCCCGTGTCGCCTGCGCGCGCGCCGCCCCGGCCCGTTTGCGTGCGGCGACCGGCACAGAACCTCCTACTGGAACATCACACTGTAATGGCATTCCAGCAAGAGACTACACAATGATCATCGCGCGCTCACCCGGCGGTCGACCTGCAGGAGGTACTCCTTCCGGTTCCACGGGTCGACCCGTGGTCGGGCCTGCGTGCGCGCAGGCCCGCGGACCGGTCGGTAGTGGTCGAACCGCGCCTCCAGCACCGCTTCCCCCCTGGTGAGCGCGGGCAGCAGCTGCCGAAGCCCGTGCACCCGCGCCGCCGGGATCTCCCCCGCCAACTCCGCGAGCGGGCCCCGCACGTCGTGGGTCTGCGCCACCCCGTCCTCGCGCGCGACGACAGGCAGCACGGCGTCGAGCGCGTCGGCGGGGATCTCCAGCCGGAAGGCGTGCACCGGCTCGCACACCGTCGTCCCGGCCTCGCGCAGCGCGTCCACCAGCACCAACGGCGTCAGATGCCGGAAGTCGCGGCCGCTTGAGGACATGCTCTTGTCGAACGTGCCGTGGGCGTGGCTCTGCCGCGGCGCGTACCCGGAGTGGGTCATCGTGACGACGCAGCCGGTGACGGGCCAGCCGTGCGGGCCGTGCCGCAACGTCGCCGCGACCGTGTCCCGCACTGCCGTGAAGAACGCGGCGGGCATCGACCCGAGCTCGACGCCGAGGCGGAACTCGTTCTCCATGGACTCGCCCCTTTCCCCGGGCTCGACGCGCAGCCCGACCGTCGCGAGGAAGGGGTTCGGCGGCACCCGGATCAGCTCGACCGCCTCCCCCGCGCCCGTCACCCGCTCGATGCAGACCGTGGTCGTCTCGCGGAAGCTGACGTCGATCCCGTAGTCCTCGGCCAGGGTCGCGGCGATGACCTCCTTCTGGACCTCCCCGTACAGCGAGACGGCGATGTCCACGTCCGCGCGCCGCAGGTTGATCAACGGGTCCTGTTCGGCCAGCTCGGTGAGCGCGGCGAAGAGCGCCGCCCGGTCGGCGGCGTGGCGGGGCGTCACAACCGACTCCAGCGTCGGTGGCGCGAAGTGCTGCTCAGGGCGCGCCGCGGGCCCGATGGCGTCGCCGACCCGCACCCCGGTCAGGCCGCGCAGCTGCGCGATCTCGCCTGCGCGCACGGCAGGGCGGCGGGCGAGCCCGCCGTCGGCGAAGACGTCCACGCCGGTGACGGTGTCGCCGAGCAGACGGTCACGCAGCCGCACCGCGCCCGCGAGCATGCGGACGTAGGCCACGCGTTCACCCGCAGGGCCGCGCTCGACCTTGAACACCGTCGCCGCCGTCGGGGCGTCGACGACCTGCGGCGCGCCGGGCAGGAGGGCGCCGATGCCCGTGGCCAGCTGCTCGACGCCGGCACCGGTGATCGCCGAGCCGAGGAACACCGGGTGGACGAGCGCCCGGCCCGTCTGGGCGACCAGCGCCTTGCGCAGCCGCTCGGGCGGGACCGGAGCGCCCTGGACATAGGCGGCGAGGAGCCCGTCGTCGTGTTCGGCGAGCACAGCAAGGCCGCCGGGCGCGAGCGCGGTGACGACGGCGTCGCGGGTGCCTTCGCGGTCGACCTCGCTCAGCGGGACGAGCGCGGGCGTCAGCTTCTCGGCGATCTCGCGCAGCACGGCGTCCGCGCGGGCGCCGCGGCGGTCGACCTTGTTGACCAGGATCAGCGTCGGGATGTCCAGGCGCGCCAACGTGCGGTGCAGGATCCGCGTCTGCGCCTGCACGCCCTCGACCGCGGAGACGACGAGCACAGCGCCATCGAGCACGCCGAGGACCCGCTCGACCTCGGCGATGAAGTCGGGGTGCCCGGGGGTGTCGATCAGGTTGACGGTGACGCCCGCGAGCGGGAACGACACGACCGCCGACTTGATCGTGATGCCGCGGCGGCGTTCGAGCGCGAGTGAGTCGGTACGGGTGCTGCCGTCGTCGACGCTGCCGATCTCGTCGACGACGCCGGCGAGGTGCAGCAGCCGCTCGGTGAGGCTGGTCTTACCGGCGTCGACGTGGGCGAGGATGCCCAGGTTCACGATGGGGTGCATAGGCCTTCATGTCCGCAGGAGCAGGGGTCGGGTTGGACATGAAGGAGCACCTCATGGCGGCAGTGCACCGCCTCCGCCCGGAGCGCGCAACCGAATTGGCGCGCGTCCGACCGTCAGAACGCCGCGGCCCCGCCGATGCCGCCGCGCCGGTCGACGGCGGCACGCAGGAACTCGCCGCCCCGGCCCACCGCGCAGAGGCGGCCAAGCTCCCACGGCCCGGCGTCGACCACCACATGGCCGCGGCCGCGCAGCCCTTCGAGCGTCGCCGCGCCGAGCCGGGACTCCGCCACCAGACCGCCCGGCTCCCACCCGCGCGGCGCGAACGACGAGGGGAACGCCGTCGAGTGCCAGGCCGGGGCGTCGATGGCGGCCTGCAGGTCGAGACCGCAGACGGTGTGGGCGAGCCAGAAGCACAGCTGCCATTGGTCTTGCTGGTCGCCGCCGGGCGTGCCGCACGCGAGGACCGGCTCGCCGTCGCGCAGCCCGAGCGAAGGCGAGAGCGTGGTCCGCGGGCGTCGCCCTGGCAGCAGCGACGACGCCAGGCCGTCCTCCAGCCAGAACATCTGCGCGCGGGTGCCGAGGCAGAAGCCCAGCGCCGGAATCGTGGGCGAGGACTGCAGCCATCCACCCGAGGGTGTCGCCGAGACCAGGTTGCCTGCGGCGTCCACGACGTCGATGTGCACGGTGTCGCCGCGGACCGCGCCGCCGGGGCTGACCGTCGGCTCGCCCAACCGTGCTCCGGTGCCCGGCGCGCTGCCGGTTGCAGCGGTCGGCTCGCCGAGGCCCGCCACGCTGACGCCGTCGCCGCGCAGGCCACCGGGGGCGCTCGCGGCGGGTAGGCGGGGCGGCACGCCCGCCGGGGAGCCCGGCCGCAGCTCCAGCGACGCCGTGGCGCCGATCAGGGCCCGGCGTTCGTCCGCGTAGGCCCGCGAGACCAGCGCATCCAGGGGTACCGGCGCGCTGTCGCCGTACCAGGCCTCGCGGTCGGCGAAGGCGAGCTTGGCGGCCTCCGTCGCGACGTGCACGGTGGCCTCCGTGGGCACGCCGTCGACGTAGGCAAGGTCGGCGCCGCGCAGCAACTGCAACGTCTGGGGCAGCGCCGGGCCCTGCGACCACGCCGAAGGCTTCGCCACCGACCACCCCCCGCCGACGTCGACGACCAGCGCCTCCTCGTAGCTCGCCGACCAGCGCGCGAGATCGTCGGCGGTCAGCAGCCCGGCATGGTCGCGGCCGGACTCGTCCCGCACCGGCGTGGCGACGAACCGCTCGATCTCCTCGGCGACGAAGCCGCGGTACCAGGCGTCGCGCGCGGCGTCGATCTGCGCTTCGCGGGTGGGGCCGACGGCGGCGGCGAGCAGGCGGCGCCAGGTGGCGGCAAGAGCAGGCAGCCGGTGGGTCGAGGTGGGCACCCGACCGTCGGGCAGCCACGTGGCCGCGGAGCTGGGCCAGTGCGCGCGGAAGTGCCGTTCGACGGCGGCGATGGTCGAGGGCACCAGCGGGGCAGGCGGAAACCCTGCGGACGCGTAGCCCAGCGCGGGGCCGAGGACGTCGGCGAGGGAGAGCGTGCCGTGGTCGCGCAGCAAGGTGAGCCAACCGTCCCAGGCACCGGGAACGGTGGCCGCGAGCAGGCCGGTGCCGGGCACGATCGCCAGGCCGAGCTCGTCGCGCAGCAGCGACGTCGTGGCCCGGCCCGGCGCGACGCCCTGCCCGCACAGCACCTTCGGCCGCGGATCGCCTGCCGTGACGAAGACGGCGGGCACCTCCCCGCCCGGCCCGCACATGTGCGGTTCCACCACCTGCAGGACGAAGCCGCCTGCCACCACGGCGTCGAAGGCGTTGCCGCCGCGGGCGAGGACGGCCATGGCCGTTTCGGTGGCGAGGTGGTGCGTGCTCGACGCCGCGCCGTGGCTGCCCCGCCGCTCGTACGTCCTCGGTGCCATGGGCCGAGCATGCCACCCCCGGTCTGCCGAACCGAGCGGTCAGAGTCGGGCGGAGCAGGCGTCACAGGTCGGCGGCGAGCGGCACCTCGTCGATGGCGGGAGAGGTCATCCACTCGCGCAGGGCGTGGGTGGCGGCGACGTCGTCGGCGTTGTAGTCCAACAGCCGCCGCCGCTGGGACGGGTCGGGCGGGGCGCCGTCCAGGCCGACGGCGTCGCGGTACCACCGCATCGAGTTCTCGCCGCCCGCCTCGTGGTCGCGCCAGGCGAACCCGGCGGCAGGCGCGATGCGCTTGAGCCCCTTGCCCTGCGCGCAGAGGAACCACTCGTCGACGACGGCGTAGATGTCGACCCACGCCGGGTCGTCGACGAAAGCCTGCACCTCCTGCACCGACGGCACGCCCGGCCTGCCGGCGAAACGCTGCGCGGAACCGAGCATCCAGCGGTTCTCCGCGTGGGCGTTGTAGCAGTAGGCGGCGAAGCTGCGGCCCGAGGACAGCGCCTGCGCCCGCACGCCCGAGAGCCAGCCCCAGAACGCGGCGAACGAGCGGGCCTCGTCGAGCGTGGGTAGCGGGTCCCACGTCGCGAACGCCTGGTAGCCGGGCAGGAGGTCGCCGGGACGCATGCCGTCGGGGTAGTTCAACAGCGCTCCCCACAGGTAGGCGCCGGACTCGCCGAAGCTCTCCATGTCGACGTCGACCTCGACGTCGGCCCGCCGCACCGCCACCGTCGGCACCCGCCGCACCACCGGGAGGCTGCGCATCCACGCCCTGGCCAGCGCGACCGTGTCGGCCACCGGCATACCGGGCACCGGCAGCTCACCGCGCGGATCCTGCTCGGCCAGCATCGCCACCGTGCTGATGCCCGCCGCGCGCAGCGCCACCGCCACCTCGCCCCGCACCACCAGGCTGACGTCCTGCGCCCGGCGCAGCTCCGCCTCGCAGGTGGGCCACCACGGGCAGTGGCGGCATTCGGTGATCCGCGAAGGCTGCGCCAGCGCGGGCGCACCCGACGCGGCGGCTGCGGCGACCGCCATCCGATCCTTGGAACGCACCTCGTACTCGGTGAACGTGGACCGCCCGCCCGGCCAGTGCCCGGCCCGCAGGTCGTGCCACACGACGACGTCGGCGTCGAAGCCGATCACGCCGCCCCAGCCACCCTGAGCGGCGAGCGAGGACGGGGCCCACCCGGCGTGGCGCAGGAGGCGGTGCAGGTGGGCCAGCCGCAGCAGGTCGCGCGGATGCGACCGGACGCGGCGTCCGGCGTCGGGCTGCGCCGCGGCGGGCCACGGCTGCGACAGCGCCGAGGTGACCGCGCCGCCACCCGTGTCCGTGACGCGGTGCCGCACCACGACCACGGGCACGTACCCGCCTTCGGCCACCCGGACCAACAGTTCGGCGCCACTGCGGCGCGCGCCGGGCGCGGCAGGCAGCAAGGCACCCCAGATGAGCGCGGCCCCGTCGGCGATGGCCGCCGCGGTGGCGGCGAGCTGCGCGTCCGACCGCGCACCGGAGGGGATGACGACACAGCCCGTGGCCGCCAGTACGGCCGCCGCGACGTCGGCGCGATGCCGGGCCGCATCCTCCTGGCGCTGTTCGAGGGCGGGATCAGGCAGCGCTTGCGGGCGCCCGACCGCGGCGGGGTCGTGGTCGAGGTGGATGCGACGGCGGCAGCGCGCCAAATCGCGCGCATCGAGCGCCACACCGCCCGTGCGGGACGGAGCGGGATGCTCGATCTGGGTCACGTGTCCGAGAGTAGTGACCCACCCCGACAGTTCTGCGCCCGATGCTGTACACGCGCCGCTGTCGCGACGCCCCTAAGCTCCACCCGGACAGCCAGATCGCGGTGGGAGAGAAGGGCGGCCACATGGCCCGCAAGCCGATGACCAAGGCCCGCATGAAGCGGCTGATCGGCGTCGGGACGACCGTCGCACCCCTGCTCGCGCCGTATGCGATGGCGGCAGCAGGAGCCATCCGCGGCGGCTGGGACAGCTACCGCGCCGGACGGCTCGGCGTCAGCACCGACAAGCTCGCCGAGTTCACCGGACCGGGTGGCGGACTGCACGCCAGGGTGTCGCACCTCGCCGACGCGCTGAACGAGATCCAGACCCGCACGCCCGGCGCGAAGGAGTTCGCCGAGGCGGCCCGGCCGAGGCTCGTCGAGCTGGCCACCGCCGTCCGGGCCGCCGAGCAGATGCCCACCTCCCGGCGACGCACCGCGTTCAAGGCGATCAGCATCGAGCTCGACGGCATCGAGCAAGGGGTCCTCACTCATCTGGGCATCACCACCTGAGCTACGGTCTGGCGCCATGGTGAGCAGTCGGCCACGCGGCGTGGCACTGGCCGCGCTCAGTGCGCTGCTCACCACGATCGGGCACGCCGCGGCGGGCGGCGGCCTACCCGACGTGTCGGTGCTGGTCGTGGTCGTACCCCTGCTCGCAGGCGCGTTCGTGGCGCTGGCCGAGCGCACCCGCGGCCCGGTCGCGACAGTTGCCGTGCTCGGCGCGGGTCAGCTCGTCCTGCACACGACGCTCGCGGCACTGCACACGATGCCCGCCGTCAACGACGTCGCGATGCTCGGCGTGCACGTGCTGATCACGCTGATCACCGCCGTCGCCATCAGGCACGCCGACGTCGCCGTCGCGGCCGTCGCGGCCGTGCTGCGCCGGGTGCTGCCCCGCAGGATCACACCGCCCGCCGCCGACCGACCGCTCGCGACGCGGCCCGTTCCCGCTCCCGACCTGTCTGCGCGGCGCGCGCGCAGGCTCACCGTCGCCGATGTCCGGCGGGGCCCTCCGGTGTGGGGCTGACCTCCCCCACACCCGATCAACCCCCACACCGGAGAACACCCATGTCCAGAACCCTGCTGCGCGCAGGCACCCTGCTCGGCACGACCGCAGTGCTCGCCCTTGCGGTCGCCTCTCCCGCGTTCGCGCACGTCACAGCGAACCCCGACACCGCGGTGAAGGGCGGCTACGGCGTCGTCACCTTCCGCGTGCCCGACGAGGACGACAGCGCAGGCACCATCGCGCTGACCGTCTCCATGCCTGCCGACCACCCGTTCGCCAGCGTCCGCACCACCCCGGTCGCGGGCTGGACGGCCACCACCAACGAGATCACGCTCAACCCGCCGCTCAAGGACGACGACGGCAACCAGATCACGAAGACGATCGGCTCGGTGACCTGGAAGGCCAACCCGGGCAACAAGATCGCGCCGGGGCAGTACCTCGACTTCCCGCTGTCGCTCGGCCCGTTCCCCGACGACGCCGACGTGCTCCGCATGCCCGCCGTGCAGACCTACGACAACGGGCAGGTCGTCAACTGGTCCGACCCGCCCAACGCCGACGGCTCGGAGCCCGAGCACCCGGCTCCCTCGGTCACGCTGAGCGGGGCGGCCGCGGACGACGCGGCGCACGGCGGGATGAGCGCGACGGCAGCACCGGCGGCTCCCCCTTCCGACGACAACACCGCCCGTTGGCTGGGTGGGGCCGGGCTGCTCCTCGGGGCGCTGGGTCTCGGCTTCGGCGGCGGCGCGTTGCTGCGCAGCAGGCGAGCGGGGAAGTCGAGCTGATGCGGCGCGTGGTGGCGCTGGCGCTGACGGTCGGGGTGGCG
The DNA here is from genome assembly GCA_036401495.1 of Pseudonocardia sp. GTDB lineage: Bacteria > Actinomycetota > Actinomycetes > Mycobacteriales > Pseudonocardiaceae > Pseudonocardia. The sequence continues at coordinate 12,334 of DASWUV010000214.1, forward strand.
CTCCTGCTCGGCGCCGCGCCCGCATGGGCGCACAGCAAGCTCGAAAGCAGCAGCCCGGCCAACGGGGCCAGCGTCGCCACACCGCCAGGGAACGTCTCGCTGACGTTCAACGAGGACGTCCAGGCGGGCTTCACGGTGCTGACGCTGATCGGCCCCGACGGCAAGGACTACCACTCCGGCAACGTCACGGAGACCGACGAGACGGTCAAGGTCGACGCGCTGCCGCTCGGGCCAGCCGGGGTCTACCAGATCGGCTACCGCGTCGTGTCCGCCGACGGCCATCCCGTCTCGGGGAAGACGTCGTTCACGTTGACGACGCCCGGGCCAGGCTCGCCGCAGGCACAGGCGCCCGCGGCGGGCTCGACGCCGGAGGGCGTGCCCACCGCGGCCCCGCCGGACGCCGGTGGCGCACCGGTGTGGCCGTGGATCGTCGGGGCGGTCGTGCTCGTGGGGGCAGGCGTGGGGTTGGCGCTGCGCCTCGGCCGCGTGTCGTGAACGAGGGCGCCCGGGCTTCGGCATCCCGTCGAGGGGCCTGGACGACGGGTCGGCCGGGCGCCCTCGCCGCAACCGCCGGACAGCTGTGCGCCCCCACCCGGTGGCGTCGCCCGTGAGCTCCCCCCGCTCCACGGCGAGTACGGGCGGCCGGTGGCGGCCGGTCGGGTGGCTCGGGCTGACGGTCGCGACCGCGGCGGTCGCCGCCGTGCTCGCGGGCGGTCTGGCCGTCGTCACGCTGCCCGTGCTGCTCGGCGCGACGTTCACCCGCTCCGCCGCCGACGCGGCGGGTGTGGCCGCGGTGGGGCTGGCGCTCGTCGCGACCCTGCTCCCGCTCGGCCACCCCCGCCCGCCGCGCGAGCTGCCCGGCGTCCTGCGGGGCGTCGACAGGGCGACGGTCGCGGTGGCGGGCGGCTGGGTGGCGTTCACGCTGCTCGGCGTCGGGTTCCGTGCCGCGGAGGCCTATGGGCGCTCGCTCGGCGAGCTCGGCAGCACCGAGCTCACGACGTTCGCGCTGAGTCTTTCCGCTGGTCGCGGACTGCTGCTCACCGCGGGCTGCGCGGCGGCCACGGGACTCTGCGCGGCGTTGCGTACCCGCGACCGCGAGCGGGTCCCGCCGCGTGTCGTGCTGGTCGTGGCGTTGCTGGGGACGCTGACGCCCGCGTTGACCGGGCACGCGGGCACGTCGTCGGATCACGAGCTGGCGGTCATCACGGTGGCGTTGCACGTCGCCGCGGCCGCACTCTGGGTCGGCGGGCTGGGCGCCGTGCTCGTCGTGGCCGGGCCCCGGCCCCGCCTGCTCGCCGCGGTGCTCCCCCGTTTCTCGATGCTCGCGGGCGGCTGCCTCGCGTGCGTCGTAGTCAGCGGGGTGCTCAACGCGGTGCTGCGCGTGGCCTCGTGGGAGGCGCTCGTGACCACCGGCTACGGCCTGCTGGTGCTGGCCAAGTCGGTGTGCGTCGTCGTGTTGGCAGGCTTGGGCGGCCTGGCCAGGCGCCGTCTCGCGGCAGGCACGGTGCCGGTGCTGCGGTGGGCGGGCGCCGAGATCGCGCTGATGGGGGTCACCATCGGGCTCGCCGCCGCGCTGACCCAGGCTGCGTAGCGACCCTCCGTTTTCTCTCCATGCGGAATGGTGCCGGTTGTAAGCCGGGGTCCCTCGCACTGAAATCGACCGCAGACACGAGGTCGAGGAGGTAGTCGAGTGAAGGCCGTCCGGGTACACGCGTACCACGAGGATCCCACGATCGACGACATACCGGAGCCCAAGCTCCAAGGCCCGCTCGACGTCATCGTCAAGGTCGGCGGCGCGGGGGTGTGCCGCACCGACCTGCACATCATCAACGGCGACTGGTCGGCGGCGATGAACCCCGAGCTGCCTTACGTGATCGGCCACGAGAACGCGGGCTGGGTCCACGAGATCGGCGACGGCGTGACGAACGTGGCCGTCGGCGACACCGTCATCCTGCACCCGCAGCCCTCCTGCGGGCTCTGCCTGCCGTGCAGGCGCGGCCGCGACATGCAGTGCGAGAACGCCTTCTTCCCCGGCCTGTCGAACAACGACGGCGGTATGGCCGAGTACCTGCGCACCACAGCTCGCGCGTGCATCAAGCTCGACCCGAACACCAAACCGGCCGACGTCGCCGCCCTGGCCGACGCGGGCATCACCGCCTACCACGCCGTGCGCAAGGCGGTGCCGGAGCTCTTCCCCGGCACCACCGCCGTCGTGCAGGGCGCGGGCGGCCTCGGCCACATCGCGATCCAGGCGCTCGCGGCGATCACCGGCACCCGCATCGTCGTCGTCGACCGCAACCCCGACGCGCTGGCGCTGGCCAAGCAGATCGGCGCCGACGAGACGGTCCTCGCCGACGGCAGCCACGTCGATGCCGTGAAGGACCTGACCAACGGCAGGGGCGGCGACGTGGTGTTCGACTTCGTCGCCGAGCAGGGCGCCGAGCTCGACGCCTGGCAGATGACCGCCCCGGCCGGATCGCAGTACGTCCTCGGTTACGGCGGCGAGTTCAAGGCCCCGACGCTCGACTTCGTCGGTGGCGAGAAGAACGTCATCGGCAACATCGTGGGCACCTACCCCGACCTCGTCGAGCTCATGGTGCTCGCGCAGGCGGGCAAGGTCACCCTGCACACCAAGCAGTACCCCCTCGAGGGCGCGCTCGACGCGCTCCACGATCTCGACGCAGGCCGTGTCCGCGGCCGCGCCATCTTGGTTCCGTAGGAGAAGGAGACCCATGTACGAGAAGGATGGCGAGAAGTACTTCATCGTCGATTCCCATTCCCATTTCTGGGACGCCAGTCGCGAGAACTGGAAGCCGGGTCGCGAGGAGTTCGCCAAGGGCTGGATCGACTGCTTCTACGGCTACCACCAGCTCGGGCCGCCCGAGACCCACTGGGACTACGAGCACTACCTGAAGGTGTCGGCCGAGGACTTCGAGCGCGACATGTTCATCGAGGGCCACGTCGACCACGTGGTCTTCCAGTCGACCTACCTCTACGACTGGTACACCGAGGGCTTCAACACCGTCGACAAGAACGGTGGACTGAAGAAGATCCTCGAGAAGTACGCCGACCGTATGATCATCAACGGGCGCTTCGACCCGCGCGAGGGTGACGCGGGCATCAAGCAACTCGAAGAGGACGCCAAGAAGTGGAACCTGAAGGGCGTCAAGGTCTACACCGCCGAGTGGCACGAAGGCTCGCGCGGCTGGCGGCTGGACACGCCCGAGGCCTACCGCTTCCTGGAGAAGTGCCAGGAGCTGGGCATCAAGAACATCCACGCCCACAAGGGCCCGACGATCTGGCCGCTGGACAAGGACGCGTTCGACCCTTCGGACATCGACACCGCTGCGACCGACCACCAGGACCTCAACTTCATCGTCGAGCACGCGGGCATCCCGCGCATCGAGAACTTCTGCTACATGGCCGTGCAGGAGCCCAACGTGTACGCGGGCCTCTCCGTGGTCATCGGCGCGCTGATGCACGCGCGGCCGAAGTCGTTCGCGAAGATGATGGGCGAGCTGCTCTTCTGGGTCGGCGAAGACAAGCTGACCTTCGGCGGCGACTACAACATCTGGGTGCCGAAGTGGCAGGTCGAGGGCTTCGTCGACTGGCAGATGCCTGACGACGACGCGTTCACCGACTACGCCAAGCTCACCACGGCCACCAAGAAGAAGATCCTCGGCCTGAACGCGGCGAAGCTGTACGACATCCCGGTGCCCGCGGAGCTCCAGCTCGACACCACGGCAGGCGAGACCGGCGCGCCCGGCCACGAGCTCGTCGACGACACGGCGGGTGCGCAGGCGTGAACGCGCTGCGCGCCGAGGTCTGGCGCGCACTGGGCACGGTGCTCGACCCTGAGCTGGACGAGCCGATCACCGACCTCGACTTCGTCGAGTCGTGGGATGTGTCCACGGAGGGGGTGGCGACCGTCAAGCTGCGGTTGCCCACCTTCTTCTGCGCGCCGAACTTCTCCTTCCTGATGGTCGCCGACGCCTACGACGCGGTGTCAGCGGTACCCGGAGTGACGCGCGCGGACGTGACCTTGGCCGACCACCACGCCTCCCGGGAGATCAACGGCGGCGTGGCGGCCCAGGCGGGGTTCGTCGGCTCGTTCGAGGGCTCGGACCAGGGCGAGGCGATCGCCGAGCTGGACGAGCTGCGCATGCAGTTCTTCCAGAAGGCGGCGCTCGCCGGGCAGGACAAGGTCGCCAGGCCGCTCGTGAACGCCGGTGTCGGGCCCGAGGAGCTCGCGGCGGCGAACCTCGGCGAACTGGAACCGTCGGGCGACCTGGACCGGATGCGGCAACGCCGTGCCGTGCTGGGCCTTCCGCACGGCGACGACGCGCCACTGCTGATCGACGCGGACGGCAACCGGATCACCTCGGCCCAGGTTCCTCTCCACCTGCGCCGGGCCCGGCTGCAACGCGTCGGGATCGAGGCCAACGGCGAGTTCTGCAAGGGCCTGCTGGCCGTGCGGTACCCGGCGGGGGTCAATTAGCGGGGTCAATTAGTCAGGCGGCTGCTCCACGGGGCCGTCCGCTTCTGCGGGCGGCCTCGTGGCTGTCACGACTCGGAACCGGTTGACCAGCTGGTAGCTGCCGTCGGGGCGGCGGTTGTCGGCCAGGCGATCCACCAGCGCCTCGCGCACGGCGACGGGCCCGGCGCGGTTGAGGGCATGACGGCCGATGCCCGAGACGAGCACGGGCCCGACGAGCTCGTCCTCGTCGGGGTAGTCGAACGTGCACTCGACCTCGTCGACCTCCGCGACGACCAGACCGGCCAACCCGACCAGCTGCCGAAGCCGGTCCGGCTCGGTGATCGAGGGCGGACCCGGCTTCGGGAGCTTGGGCGGCAGCCACCCGGCGAGCGCCTCGCCGAACGCGCGTACGTCGCACTCGGTCTCGCGGCCCCACACCGTCACGACCACGAGCGGGGCGACCGCGGCCGCCGCCCGCAGCAGGGCCACCGGGTTCGTGACGTGCGCGAGCAGCTGCACGGCCACCGCGGCGTCGAACGGGCCGTTCGGTGGTTCGAGCGCGTCGCCGACGGCGAAGCTCGCCTCGGGCACCCGTTCCGCGGCAGCGGCGACGGCACCCGGATCGGTGTCGACCCCGGTGACCGTGGCGCCGAGGTCGACGGCCATCCGCGCCAGCTCACCCGCGCCGCACCCGAGGTCGAGCAAGGTCCGCCCAGGTCCGGCCGACACCCGTTCCAGCACCTGGGCGTAGAGCGGCGCGGCCCACGCCGACGGCTCGCGGCTCATTTCCACACGTCCGCTGCTACCTCGACGATCAACCGGAGCTTGGCCCATTGTTCCTCCTCGGTAAGTGCGTTGCCTTCGACGGTGGAGGAGAAGCCGCACTGGGGCGAGAGGCACAGCTGGTCCAGGGGCAGGTACTTCGCGGCCTCGTCGATGCGCCGCTTGAGCGCGTCGGCGTCCTCCAGCGCACCTGACTTGGTGGTGACCAGCCCGAGCACCACCTGCTTGCCGGGCGGTACGAACCGCAGCGGCGCGAACCCGCCGGAGCGCTCGTCGTCGAACTCGCAGAAGAACCCGTCGACGGCCAGCTCTGCGAACAGCGCCTCGGCGACGAACTCGTACCCGCCCTCGGCCGCCCATGAGGACCGGTAGTTGCCCCGGCACATGTGCGTGGTGACGCGCAGGTCCGACGGGCGGTCGGCGATCGCGGCGTTGATCTGGCGGATGTAGCGCAGGTGCTGGTGGTCGGCGTCCTCACCCCTGGCCGTCAGCGCGGCGCGCTGCGCGGGGTCGTTGAGGTAGGCCAGCGACGTGTCGTCCAGCTGGAGGTAGCGGCAGCCCAGCTCGTGCAGGGCGAGCACCTCGTCGGCGTACGCGGTGGACAGGTCCGACCAGAACTGCTCGATGTCCGGGTAGACCGTCCGGTCCACCGCGGAGGTGCCGCTGCGGTAGTGCACCATGCTCGGCGACGGGATGGTGAGCTTCGGCTGGGCGGACGCCACGTGCTCGCTGAGGAAGAGGAAGTCGTCGGCGAAGATCGGCTCGTTGAGCTCGACCTTCCCGGTGATCGCCATCCCGGCCGACATGAAGGCGTTCTCGCCTGCCTTGTTGTGCATGGCGACGCGGATCTGCTGGTCGGTCTGAGTGATGCCGCCGAGTCGGTAGATGAAGTCCATGTGCCACGAGGTGCGGCGGAACTCGCCGTCGGTGGCCGACTGGAGGCCGATGCGTTCCTGCGCGGCGATGGCGTCGAGGATCGCGGCGTCCTCAGCGGCACGCAGCTTCTTGGCCGGGAGCGTGCCCGCGGCGAACTGCTCCCGCGCAGCCAGCAACGCCGGTGGGCGCAGCAGGCTGCCGACGTGGTCGGCGCGGAACGGCGGCTCAGCACGCAGGTTCATGGACGGCCACGGTAGTGCGCGCCCCGCGTCGACGGCAGCCCGCCAGAGGTCAGGTCAGCACAACGCGCGACGCGGCCGCGCGCACCACCCGTTCCAGCTCCCAGCGGCGGGCGGTGAACTCGGCCCGGCTGACCGAGACCCCCAACGCGGCGCCGACCTCGCCGTCGGCCCCGAGTACGGGCGCGGCGACCCCGGCGACGCCCGGCACGTACTCCTCCACCTCCACCGCGGCCCCCTCGAACCGGATCCGCATCAGCTCGCGGTCCAACGCCCTGCGGTCCGCGACCGTGCGGGGCGCCAGCCGCGGCAGCCCCGTCCGCTCCAACAGCTCGGACAGCCGCGCAGGCCGCAGCCCGGCCAACATCACCTTGCCCGCCGCCGTCGCGTGCGCAGGCGTGGGCTCGCCGACGCGCAGCGCGTCGGGCCGGGGATGGTCGGCGCAGTCGTCGACGTCGGCCACCACGACGTCGACATCGCGGAACACGGCGAGGTAGGCCGCGGCGCCCGCGGACGTGTGCACCTCCCGCAGCGCCGAGCGCAGGGCAGGCTGCGGCCGCACCTGGTCGGTGAGGCTGCGGTGCAGCTCGGCGACGCGGTAGCCCAGCCCGTAGCCGTGCACGTCGTGCAGCCGGACGAGGTACCCCTCCTCGACGAGGGTGCCCAACGCGCGGTAGACCGTAGGCAGCGGGCACGCCAGCCGCCGCGCGATGGCCTTGGCCGTGACCCCGTCACCGGCGAGCGCCACCGCCTCGACCACGCGCAGGGCCCTGGTGATCGAGGACCCGGACTGCCTCGTCGTCGACACGGGGTCCAGTCTGGGCCTGCGAGCCCGCGAGGGCATCCTCCGATCGGACAGGAGTGACCGACATGGACGACAGCGACATCCACCAGCACATCAACGAGCTGGTGGCCGAGGAGCACCGCCTGGAGCGCGCGCACGTCGGCAAGCAGCTCTCCGACGCCGAGCAGGCCCGGATGGCCGACGTCGGGGTCCAGCTGGACCGGTACTGGGACCTGCTGCGCCAGCGGGAGGCGCGCCGCAACGCCGGGCTGAACCCGGACACGGCCCAGGAGCGCGGGGCCGACGTGGTGGAGGGCTACCGCCAGTAGGGCCGTACGACGATCACAGCTGCGCCCGGCGATCAAGACGTGCGTGCGGCGCGTCCGTACGGCAGCATCGGCCGCGTGCTCGTCACCCCCACCACTCGCGCGGCGCTGGCTGCCGAGGTCGTCGAGCTCGTCGCCGCGCGGCCGGGTCGGGTCCGGCTGGTGCTCGACGGACCGGCGCCTACCCGCCCGGACGAGTTGGCCGACGAGATCGCCACGGCCCTGCGCACGCTGGGCAGGGCGACCGTCGTGGTCGACGCGGCCGACTTCCTCCGGCCCGCTTCGGTGCGGCTGGAGCTGGGCCGCACCGACTCCGACGCGCTGCTGGAGCGCTGGCTCGACGAGCCCGCCCTGCGTCGCGAGGTGCTCGACCCCGCCGAACCCGGCGCGTCCGGGAGGGTGTTGCCGAGGCTGTGGGACACGCGCAGCGACCGCGCCTACCGCGCGGCCTACACGACGATCCCCGACGACGGTGTGGTGCTGCTGCACGGCGCCCTGCTGCTGGGCCGCGGCCTGCCCTTCGAGCTCGCCGTGCACCTGCGGATGGCCGCGGCCGCCCTGCAGAGGGCGCTTCCCGACGAGCTGCTGTGGACCGTGCCTGCACATGTGCGCTACGAGGAGGAGAGTGACCCCGCGGGCGCGGCCGATCTTCTGGTGCTCGCCGACCACCCCGACCGACCCGCGGTGCAACGCCGAGCTTGATCGTTTCGATGAGAAGGAGGAAGAACCTGTGGGCGAGGAGGGAGTTGAACCCTCACGTCCTTTCGGACACACGGACCTGAACCGTGCGCGTCTGCCATTCCGCCACTCGCCCTAGCGAGAAAGAAGGTATCAGAGGGCGCCGGAGACGACGGTGACCACCCCAGCGGTCACTTCGACTCACCGGAAAATGTCGGTACTGACTCGTGCTTCCGGTAGAGACAGGGGATACATACCGACCGGCAACTCCACGTGTCGGGCTAGCACAGATACGATCAGCATTGTCAGCAACACGCCGATGCGAACGGAGGAAGGTCGGTTGGGCCGCGTCGACAGGTTCGAGCGCCGTCTCCAAGGGATGGTGGGCGATGCCTTCGCGCGGGTCTTCGGAGGCAGCGTCGTTCCCCAGGAAGTAGTGCAAGCGCTGCTCCGGGAAGCCGAGGACCACATCGAGCAACTCGCGGGAGGACGTCTGCTGACGCCCAACCGCTTCACCGTGATGCTCGGACCCAGCGATCTCGAACGCATGGCAGGTGACCAAGCGGAGATAGTCAACATGCTCTCCGCTTCGGTTGCCGAACAACTCGCCGACCAGGGATGGGACACCTACGGCGAGGTCGTAGTCTTTCTGGAGCGCTCCGATGCGCTGCACACGGGACAGTTCCGCACCCGCTCGTCCGTGGATCCCGACGCTTCCCGCCGGGACGCCATCCGAGCACGCGACGCAGGAGAAGCACCCATGAGCCAGCAACCGGGCCACCCCGAGGAGAACGGGCAATACGGCTACGACCGTGGCGCCCCCGGCGGATACGGGCAGCAGACGTATGCCCCGCCCGCCCATGACCAGCGCCAAGGGGGGTACGAGCAGGGCGAACAGCCACCGCAGGGCGGGTACCCCCCGCAGGGCGGCTACGGCCAGCAGGGCGGCTACCCCCAGCAGGGCGCCTACGGCCAGCAGCCCCCCGAGCACGGCCAGCCCGGCTACGGCCAGCAGGGCGGCTACCCGCAGCAGGGCTACGGGCAGCAGCCCCCCGAGCAGGGCCAGCCCGGTTACGGCGGCCAGCAGGGCGGCTACCCCCCGCCGCCGCCGCAGGGCTACGAGCAGGGCGGTTACGGCCAGCAGGCCTACGCCCCTCCCGGCTACGGCCAGCCCGGCTACGACCAGCAGGGCTACCAGCAGGGTGGCTACGGTCAGCAGTACGACCAGGGCTACGACGCGGGCTACGACCAGCAGGGGTACGCGCAGCAGGGCTATGCGCAGCAGGGCTACGGCCAGCCGGGGTACGGCCAGCCGGGCTACGGGCAACCCGGCTACGGCCAGCAGGGGGTCACGGCCACGCTGTCGCTCGACGACGGTTCCGGTCGCACCTACGACCTCACCCAGGGCACCCACGTCATCGGCCGCGGGCAGGACTCTGCCTTCCGGCTGCCCGACACGGGTGTGTCGCGCAGGCACCTGGAGATCAGCTGGGACGGGCACACGGCGACGCTGTCGGACCTCGGCTCCACCAATGGCACTACGGTCAACGGGAACCCGGTGCAGACCTGGCAGCTCGGCGACGGCGACGTGATCCGGGTCGGGCATTCCAGCCTGGTTTTCCGCACCCAGTAAGACACGAGGGCGAACGGGCGGCGCGAGTGCCGGAGTTGGTACTGCAGCTCACCAGGGCGGGTTTTCTCGCCCTGCTCTGGCTCTTCGTGTTGGCCGCTCTCCGAGTGGTGCGCTCCGACCTCTACGCGGCGTCGGGGCTTCGGGCGATCGTGTCGGGTGGCAGGCGTGCCCCCCGAACCGGACGTGGCCGGACACCCCGCCAGCTGCTGGTCACGGCAGGAGCGCTGGCGGGCACACGGGTCACCCTGGATGCGCGGCCGATCCTCATCGGCCGCGCCGACGACTCCACATTGGTGCTTGACGACGACTATGCTTCTACCCGCCACGCCCGCATCTCGATGCAGGGCGACGAGTGGTATGTCGAGGATCTCGGGTCGACGAACGGCACGTACCTCGACCGGGCTAAGGTCACCGGGCCCACCAGGGTTCCCCTGGGGGTGCCAGTCCGCATCGGCAAGACGGTGATCGAGCTCCGATCATGAGGGGCCCCGCAACATGACCCTGGTCCTGCGTTACTCCGCCCGCAGCGACCGCGGGCTCGTCCGGCAGAACAACCAGGACGCCGTCTACGCCGGGCCCCGGTTGCTCGCGCTCGCCGACGGCATGGGCGGCCACGCCGCGGGCGAGGTCGCCTCCTCGCTGGTCATCTCCGCGCTCGCCCCGCTCGACGAGGACGACCCCGGCGACGACCTGCTCGCCGAGCTGCGCGAGGCCACCGTCGAGGGCAACTCGGCGATCACCCGCCACGTCGCGGATGCGCCTGATCTCGAGGGCATGGGCACGACGCTCACGGCGATCCTCTTCGCGGGTTCGCGGCTGGGCCTGGTCCACATCGGCGACTCGCGTGCCTACCAACTCCGCGAGGGCGTGCTGTCGCAGATCACCAAGGACGACACGTTCGTCCAGTCGCTGATCGACGAGGGCCGCATCACCGAAGAGGAAGCGCACACGCACCCGCAGCGCTCGCTGCTGCTGCGCGCCATCACCGGGCAGGACATCGACCCTTCGCTGACGATGCGCGAAGCCCGCCCCGGCGACCGCTACCTGCTGTGCTCGGACGGCCTGTCCGGCGTGGTGAGCGACGAGACGCTCGCCGAGACGCTCGCCACCTACCGCGATCCGCGCGAGTGCGCCGACCGCATGATCGACCTCGCGCTGCGCGGCGGCGGCCCCGACAACATCACCTGCATTGTCGCGGACGTCGTCGACATCGACTTCGGCGACGATGCGCCCATCGTCGGCGGATCCATCGGCGACGGCGCCGCCAACGGTCCCCGCCCCGACTCGGCAGCGGCCCGCGCTTCGGCCACGACGATGACCCGCGCGCTTCCCCGCATCGAACCCGTGCCCACCGCCGCGGCGGGCAAGAGCCGCCCGGCGCTGCGGATCGGCGCGGCCGTGCTCGCCGTGCTGATCGTGCTGGGCGCCGCAGGCGCGCTGGCCAGGCTGTGGGTGATGCAGCAGTACTACGTCGGCGCCGACGGCAGCCAGGTCGCGATCTTCCAGGGCGTGCGCGGCGACGTGCTCGGGCTGCCGCTGCACCAGCTCGCCGAGCCGACCGCGCTCGCCCTCGACGACCTCACCGAGTCCGACCGCAACGCCGTCAGCGACGGCATCATCGCCGCCGACGGCCTCGACGGCGCCCGGCACCTCGTCAGCAGGCTGCACGACCGCATGCTCAAGCCCTGCCCGGCCGCCGCGGCCACCACCGCTCCCGCCGCGCCTGCCCCCGCCGCGCCCGCCCCCGCCGCCGTCCCGAACCCGGCCCAGCCTGCCCCCGCAGCCACCACCCCGGGCACGACCCCGCTGCCGCAGGCTTCGGCTGTCCCGGGCGTGACCTGTAGGCCGGTGAGCTGATGGCGGCGAGCACCAACGGATCCCGCCCCCCGCCGCGCGTCGCCCCCGCCCTACCGACCGGGCGCGGCATCGAGCTGGTGCTGCTGGCGTTCGCCGCGGTGCTCGTGACGCTCGCGCTCGTGCTCGTCGAGGCCAACCAGGAACAGGCGCTCACCCGGTCGCTGCTCTGGGTCGGCTTGGCCTATCTGGGCATCTTCGCCGTCGCGCACCTGGCGGTCCGCCGCTTCGCCCCCTACTCCGACCCGCTGATCCTGCCGTGTGTCGCGCTGCTCAACGGGCTGGGCCTGGTCATGATCCACCGGCTGGACCTGGCCAACGCCGAGCGCGCCGCGGCGCTGGGGGCCGCGCCGCCCACCGTCCAGGTCGGGCGCCAGATCGCGTGGACAGCGATCGGGCTCGTGCTGTTCATCGCCGCCCTGGGGTTCGTGCGCGACCACCGCGTCCTGTCCCGCTACGGCTACACGGCGGGCTTCGCCGGGCTGGTGCTGCTCGCGCTGCCCGGTCTGCTTCCCGCGTCGATCACCGAGGTCAACGGCGCGAAGATCTGGCTGCGCCTCGGGATCTTCTCCATCCAGCCCGGCGAGTTCGCGAAGATCCTGCTGATCGTGTTCTTCGCGGCGTTCCTCGTCCAGAAGCGGGAGCTGTTCACCTCCGCGGGGCGCCGGTTCCTCGGCATGGAGTTCCCCCGCGCCCGCGACCTCGCGCCACTCCTGGTGGCGTGGGCGCTCTCGGTCGGCGTCCTCGTGCTCGAAAGCGACCTCGGCACCTCACTGCTGTTCTTCGGGATCGTGCTCGTGATGCTGTACGCGGCCACGGAGCGGGTCTCGTGGATGCTCATCGGCCTCATCGCGTTCGTCGCGGGGGCCATGGTGGCCTACCAGCTCTTCGGGCACGTCCGGGTGCGCGTGCAGGTGTGGCTCGACCCGTTCGCCGACTTCAACGGCGCGGGCTACCAGATCGGCCAGGCCCTGTTCGGCCTCGGCACCGGCGGGGTCGGCGGCACCGGGCTCGGCGCGGGGCGCCCCGATCTGGTGCCCTACGCCGAGAGCGACTTCATGCTGTCCTCGCTCGGCGAGGAGCTGGGCCTGATCGGGCTCGCCTCGATCCTCGTCGTCTACCTGGTGCTGATCACCCGTGGGCTGCGCAGTGCGCTGGCCGTGCGCGACACGTTCGGCAAGCTGCTGGCCACCGGCTTGTCGTTCGCGATCGCGCTGCAGCTGTTCACCGTCGTCGGCGGGGCGTCGAAGCTGATCCCGCTCACCGGCCTCACCCTGCCGTTCCTCTCGTACGGCGGCTCGTCGCTGGTGGCCAACTACGCGCTCGTGGCGCTGCTGCTGCGGGTGTCGAACGCGGCGCGCGCACCCCTGCCCCGCCGCGCCGCCGTGCCGCTGGCCGAAGCGGGCACCGAGCTCGTGGAACGGGCTACGTGAGGCCGCCGACGGGAGCACCGGTGATGTCCCGGTGAACACCCCGGTGCGCCGCATCGCCATCGCCGTCATGGTCATGGTGCTGTTGCTCATGGGCAACCTCACCTACGTGCAGGTGGTCAAGGCGGGCGACTACCGCAACGACCCGCGCAACCAGCGCGTGCTGCTCACCGAGTACTCCCGCCAGCGCGGCCAGATCAGCGCGGAGGGCCAGGTGCTCGCGTCCAGCACCGCCACCGACGACCGGCTGCGCTACCTGCGCAACTATCCCGACGGTCCCGAGTACGCCCCGATCACCGGCTACTACTCGGTGATCTACGGCTCCAGCGGCATGGAGCGGGCGTCGGACTCGGTGCTCAACGGCAGCGACGACCGCCTCTTCGGGCGGCGGCTGTCCGACCTCGTCACCGGGCGCGACCCCAGCGGCGGCAACGCGGTGCTGACGATCGACCCGGCCGTGCAGCAGATCGCCTACGACCAGCTCGACCGCAAGCACTACGTCGGCTCGGTGGTGGCGATCCAACCCGCCACCGGCGCCATACTGGCGATGGCCTCCACTCCCTCTTTCGACCCGAGCCCGCTGGCCAGCCACAACACCGATGACCAGAAGAAGGCGTGGGCGGACTACACCTCGGCGAAGCCGTCGGTGCTGCTCAACCGCGCGATCCAGGCGACCTACCCGCCGGGGTCGACGTTCAAGCTGGTCGACACGGCCGCGGCGTTGTCGAGCGGCAAGTTCAACGAGGACACCCAGCTCACCGCGGCGCCGCGGATCACGCTGCAGGGCACGCGCACGACCCTGGAGAACTACAACGGCAACGCCTGCGGCACCGCCCCGACGGCCAGCCTGAAGGACGCCTTGCAGCGCTCCTGCAACACCGCCTTCGCCGACCTCACCGCGCAGCTGGGGGTGCAGGCGATCCGCGACCAGGCCGCTGCGTTCAAGATCGGGATGGCCGACCAGGAGATCCCGCTGGGCGTCACGCCCTCGACCATCGGGCCGATCCCGGACGTCGCCGCGCTGCAGCAGTCCGCCATCGGCCAGCGGGACGTCGCGCTCACCCCGCTGCAGAACGCCATGATCGTGGCCACGATCGCCAACGGCGGGCAGGTGATGGCGCCCTACCTGATGAAAGAGATCCAGAGCCAGGACCTGCAGCCGGTGGAGACCACCGAGCCCGACCGGCTCGGCAGCGCGATGTCCGGGGACGTCGCGGGGCGGCTCACCGCCCTGATGGTCAACAACGAGAACTCCTACGCGGGGAGCGGGAAGATCACCGGCGTGCAGATCGCCGCCAAGACGGGCACGGCGGAGCACGGCGACGATCCCAAGAACACGGCCCCGCACGTCTGGTACGTGGCGTTTGCGCCCGCCGAGCACCCTCAGGTCGCCGTGGCCGTGCTCGTCGAGGACGGCGGCGACCCCAACAACCTGGCCGCCACCGGCGGGTACGTGGCCGCGCCCATCGGGCGCGCGGTCATCGCCGCGGCGCTCGGGAAGGCGGCGCGGTGAACGTCCTCGCCGCGGGCCAGCACATCGCCGACCGCTACCAGCTCGACCGCCGCATCGCGATCGGCGGGATGGGCGAGGTCTGGGAGGCCTCCGACACCCGGCTGGGCCGCAGCGTCGCGGTGAAGGTGCTGCGCCCGGAGCTGACCGACGACCCGGAGTTCCTTCACCGGTTCCGGATCGAGGCGCGCACGGTAGCGTCGCTCGACCACGCGGGCATCGCGGGCGTGCACGACTACGGCGAGGACGAGGGCGCCAACGGTCGGCGCACCGCGTGGCTGGTGATGGAGCTCGTGCGCGGCGAGCCGCTGTCCACGCTCATCGCGCGCGGCCCGATCGACACCGAGGAGACGCTGCGCATCATCGAGGAGGCCGCGTGGGCGCTGCAGGCCGCGCACGAGCGCGGCTTCGTCCACCGCGACGTCAAGCCGGGCAACATCCTCGTGCGCAACGACGGGATGGTGAAGCTCACCGACTTCGGCATCGCCAAGGCCGCCGACGCGGTGCCGGTCACCCGGTCGGGGATGGTCATGGGCACCGCCCACTACATCGCCCCGGAGCAGGCCAGCGGCGCCGAAGCGGGGCCTGCAGGCGATGTCTACTCGCTGGGGATCGTCGGGTACGAGTGTCTGGCCGGGCATCGACCCTTTCGGGCCGAGAGCGCCGTGGCCGTCGCGATGATGCAGGTGCGCGACCAGCCGCCGCCGCTGCCGCAGAGCGTGCCGACGCACGCGCGTCAGCTGATCGAAGCCGTGCTGGTCAAGGATCCGACGCAGCGCTACTCCACCGGCGGCGAGTTCGCCGCGGCCGTCGCCGCCGTGCGCCGTGGCGAGGCGGTGCCCCCGCCGGGGTCGCTGGCAGGCCCGTTCACGCCGACCCGCACGTGGGCCGTGAGCGCGTCTCCGCCGACGCCGAGCGGGTCGGTGCCTGCTGTGTCGCCCGTGGCCGCCGTCCAGCCGCAGCCGCGCACACCGAGCCCGCGGCGGGCCACCAGGGTGGTCACCCCCGTCCGGTCGGGCCCCTTGGAGCTGCCCGCGGGCACCGGACGCGGGCGGACGCTGATGCTCGTGCTGTTCGTGCTGCTCACGGTGGCCGCCGTCGTCGTCGGCGTGTTCGTCGTCCGCAGCCTTGGCGCCGGGCCTGCGCCCCAGGGTATGGCGCCGGGTACCGTGGACGACCGAACGGTCGCCTCGCTGATCGATCCAGGAGGCGTCTTGTGAACCAGCACTCCGGCACGATGTCCGTGGTTGACGAGCGGAACCCCCGATTGATTTCTTCGTCACTACCCCTCGACCTCAGGAATCGGCTGCGATGACCACCCCCCGACTGCTGTCCGAGCGCTATGAGCTGGGCGAGGTGCTCGGCTATGGCGGCATGTCCGAGGTGCATCGCGGACTGGACACCCGGCTGGGTCGTGACGTCGCCGTGAAGGTGCTGCGCGCCGACCTCGCCCGCGACCCCCAGTTCCAGATGCGCTTCCGCCGCGAGGCGCAGAACGCCGCCGCGCTCAACCACCCCTCGATCGTCGCCGTCTACGACACGGGCGAGGTCGAGAGCGACTTCGGCACGCTGCCGTACATCATCATGGAATACGTCGACGGGCAGACGCTGCGGGAGATCGTCAAGTCCACCGGGCCGATGACCCAGCAGCAGGTGCTCGACGTCATGGC
>DASWUV010000215.1:0-30657 GCA_036401495.1 Pseudonocardia sp.
GGCCACCACCAGCTGACGGCTCGACACCCCGACTGCCGGACGGGGCCCCGTCCCGTCCGGCATGGGGGGACGTAGCTCAATTGGCAGAGCACCGCCTTTGCAAGGCGGGGGTTAGGGGTTCGATTCCCCTCGTCTCCACCAGCAGAAACACCTGTGGCCGGTGATCTCTGGCCGTCTGTGCCACATGCGTGCCACTGCGCTAGTTGCCTAGCTGTCCGCTTGGCCGTCCGAACCGACTCGTAGCCGCTGGATTGAGTTGCTTGGTCGGGTCCGAGGTCCGTTCCGCTGATCTGTAGGGCGCGTTCGAGTTGAGTGCGGGCCTCGTCTAGGTCGCCCAGATCCTGTAGCACGCGCGTCCCAGCGGAGGCCGGGGTCCAGCCGATCTACTCTGGGTTCTCGACGAGTTCGGTGAGCAGCGCGCGGACCCGGTGGGCGATGTCGTCGCGGATTGGGCGGATCTCGTCGAGGGTCTTTCCGGCGGGATCGGTGAGGTCCCAGTCGAGGTAGCGCTTGCCGGGGAAGATGGGGCAGGCGTCGCCGCAGCCCATAGTGACGACAACGTCAGAGGCCGTGACGGCGTCGGTGGTGAGCAGTCTGGGGTGGGCGTGCTCAAGGTCGATGCCGATCTCCGTCATGGCGGCGCGGACGGCGGGGTTTATCTCGTCGGCCGGGGTGGATCCGGCGGAGCGGACGTCGACGCGGCCTGCGGCGTGGTGCTCCAGCAGGGCGGCGGCCATCTGGGAGCGTCCGGCGTTGTGCACGCAGACGAATAGCACCTGCGGACGAGCGCCCGTGTCGGCCGTGTCGGAGTCGTCGGGTGTGCTCATCGGCTGGTCCTTTCGACCGGTTCGGCGGTGAGATCGTCGCTGCTGTCGGCGACGACGTTCGGGGCCCGGGGAGTGACGACGGCGTCGGCGATCGTCGAGGTATCGGGGTGGAGCAGCAGCGCAATACCCGTGCCGATGGCGGCGCCCAGGAGCTGGAAGAGGATGAACATCGGCACCGAGGTGGGGGCGATGCCTGCGAAGGTGTCGCTGAACATCCGGGCGATGGTGACCGCGGGGTTGGCGAACGAGGTCGACGAGGTAAACCAGTAGGCAGCGCCGATCCAGGCCGCGACCGCGGCGGCCGACAACGAGGAGCGTCCGGTGCGGGCCAGGACGAGGATGACCGCGATCAATCCGGCGGTGGCAACGAGCTCGCCCACCCACAGACCCGAACCCCCACGGACGTGCTTTGAGATCTGCGCCGCGGCCAGCCCGAACATGACGTTGGCCAGTAGCGCCCCGCCGATACCGCCGCCCACTTGAGCAACGATGTAGGCGATCACGTCTCGCCCGGACAGCCCGGTACGGGAGCTGCGGCCGACTGCCCAGTCGACGAGGGACACGGCGGGGTTGAAGTGGGCCCCGGACACCGGCCCGAACGCCAGGATCAGCACGCCGAGCCCGAACATCGTGGTCAGCGAGTTCTGCAACAGCTGCAGGCCGGTGTCTTCGGGGGAGAGTCGTTGCGCGGCGATCCCGGAGCCGACCACGACCGCGACGAGCAGGCCGGTGCCCAGGAACTCGGCGAGCAGGCGGCGTCCCAGTGGCGCCGGGAGCGCGGTGGGACTCGGCTCAGGCATGGACGGCGGACGCGGCGCCGGGGGCGAGGACCTGCGAGGCCAGGTCCAGCGCCTCGGTCTGGACCCGGTAGTAGATCCAGGTGCCGCGTCGTTCGCCGGCGATCAGCCCGGCCTCGCGCAGCACCTTGAGGTGGTGAGAGATGGTGGGTCCGGTCAGGTCGAACACCTCCGACAGATCACACACGCACGCCTCGCCGCCTTCGTGCGAGGCGATCAGCGACAGCAGCCGCAGCCTGACCGGGTCGCCCATCGCTTTGAACACCCGGGCCAGCTCCACAGCTTGGACGGCGGCGAGGGGCTCGTGCATCAGCGGCGAGCAGCACTCCACAGTGCTGGTCGCGTCGAGCAATGGCAGCTTCTGCTTCGACACACTTCTATCTTGACAGATTTCAAACCAGGAGCAAGTCTTGCCTCGACCGACGTCGAATCAGGCGTTGATCGGAGCCAGCGCTTCGAAGAATCGATCATCCATAGTGGACGAAATGGCAACGGCGATGGCACCGAGTCCGCGTCTACGAGAAGTAGGGCACGAAGGTCACCCAGGTGGGGAGCAGTGAGTCGATGACACCTGCGAACGTTCAGCGGTGGTGTGCCAGCGCGGCGTGATGGTCGTCGCCGGGGGTTGCGGCTGGGCTGACGTGCACGGTCGCTTCGGACAGGCGCGACACCTGGTGCAGGAGCCGGTGGTGGGCGTCGACCGCGATGGCATGTGCCTCGACGACGCCAAGGCGATGATCGACCACGATTCCGGTCTCGGC
Organism: Pseudonocardia sp.; assembly: GCA_036401495.1. Taxonomy (GTDB): domain Bacteria; phylum Actinomycetota; class Actinomycetes; order Mycobacteriales; family Pseudonocardiaceae; genus Pseudonocardia. Next base: position 2,386 of record DASWUV010000215.1, read on the forward strand.
ACGTAGTCGATGGCCGATCCAGCGAAGTTGCAGGGATTCGACGTCCGCTACGCCGGGCGTGGCCCGGATCGCTGCTTCGGCGGTGTCGACCAGGTGGGGGTCGACGGCGTCCATGAGCCTGCGGTAGCTGTCGCGTGCCGCGGTGCGCAGCACGATCAGGATGGCAATCGTGATCAGCATGCCGATGATGGGGTCGGCGAGCGGGAAACCGGCGAGTACACCTAGAGCGCCTGCAACGACGGCCAGCGAGGTGAACCCGTCGGTGCGGGCGTGCAGTCCGTCGGCGATGAGTGCCGCAGATCCGATGCGTCGTCCGACGCGGATCCGGTAGAGCGCGACCAGCTCGTTGCCTGCGAACCCGATCAGTCCTGCGGTGATGAGGACGCCGACGTGGGTGACGGGTTCGGGGTTGATCAGACGGCGGATCGACTCATACCCGGCCACGACCGCGGACAAGGTGATCATGGCGACGATGAACACCCCGGCCAGATCTTCGGCGCGTCCGTAGCCGTAGGTGTAGCGGCGAGTTGCCGCTCGGCGGCCGATGACGAAGGCGATCCACAGCGGTAGCGCAGTGGAGGCGTCGGAGAAGTTGTGGATGGTGTCGGCCAGCAGCGCGACCGATCCGGTCACCGCCACGACGACGGCCTGTAAGGCGCCGGTGATGAGCAGGGCTACCAGGCTGATCTTGACGACGCGGACGCCGTCGGCGCTGGTCTCCAGTGCAGAGTCGACCGAGTCCACGGCATCGTGGCTGTGCGGTCGGAAGATCGAAAGGAAGGCGCCGCGGACGCCCCCTTCGTGCCCGTGCCCGTGCCCGTGGCCATTCTCGTGCGGAGCGCGCCCGGCTCTGTGGCCGTGGTCCAACTCAGCGTGGGAGGCAGGCTCCGGGTTCTGGTCCCCAGTCACCTTGCCAGGATGCGCATCTCCGGAGCAATATGCAACCGTGCGCGCGCGCAATAACATTGCTGCTGCCGACAGGTGGCGAGAGCCACTGGACGACAACGTCGTGACGACAGCGGCCGAGGTGCTTCGGTTGCTGGCCGACGCAACCCGGCTTCATCTGTTGGCGCTGCTGGTCGAGGAGCCGCAAGACGTGACCACTCTGACGGCGAAGGTGAATGCTTCGCGGTCCTCGGTCTCTCAGCATCTGGGGCGGTTGCGGTGGGGCGGGCTGGTGACCGTCGGTCGAGAGGGTCGTCGGATGGTTTACCGACTGTCGAGCGACCACGTCCGGGCTCTGGTGGCTGAGGCCTACGCCTTCGCGGAACATCTCGACCGCGACAGTCCCCATGACAGCTCGGACGCCTGACGGTGCACCGGCGTCGCAGGTACTCGGACACTCACAGAATCTCGACGTACCCGTCGGTTCCGTGCACGCGGATCCGCTGCCCGTCGGGGATCAGCCGAGTGGCATCCACCACGCCGACGACGGCAGGCAAGCCGTACTCCCGAGCGATCACGGCGCCGTGGGTCATCAGCCCGCCCACCTCCGTGACCAGGCCCGCGATGGCCACGAACAGCGGCGTCCAGCTGGGGTCCGTGTAGGCGGTGACCAGGATGTCGCCCACCTCGAGGTCGGCCTGCGCCATGTCCAGGATGACGCGGGCGCGGCCTTCGACGACCCCGGCGGAGACCGGTAGGCCGACCAGGGCGCCGGTCGGCACGTCATCGCGTCGGTACGTCCCGGTGATCGCCTCGCCGTCCGAGGTGAGCACCCGGGACGGCGTGAGCGCCTGATACGACCTGAACGCGTCCTTGCGCGTGCAGATGAGCTGGTCATCCGCGCGCTTCGTGCGCACGACGTCGTGGAGCTCCGAGAACCTCAGGTAGAAAATGTCTTCCTTGTCGCCGAGCACGTGGGCCTGCACGAGGCGCTCGGCCTCCTTCAGCAGCGCCTGCTTGTAGACGAAGTAGCGGCTGACCATTGCGTACTTCGGGTACTCCCGGTACCCGATGAACGTCCGCACACGGTCGATCATCCGCTTGACCTCCTCGGAGCGGCGCTCCCCTTCCGGCAGGGCCCGCAGGCGCTCCAGCACGTCCTGTTCCTTGGCCCATGCCTCCTGCCGCCCTTGCTCGAAGCGCCGCGCGCCTGCGCCCGGCTCGAAGTTCTTGATGTTGGCGAGGATCACGGGCACGAGCGTGGAGGGGCGCTCGCTCCACCGCGGCCGGGTGATGTCGATCTCGCCGACGCAGCGCATTCCGTACTTCCCGAGCCACGCCTCGATGGCGTCCCGCGCTTCCCGCCCGCCAGGAAGCGCGGGCAGGTCGTCCAAGAAGGCGTCATCGTCGACGTGCTCCAGAAACGCCACCACGTCCGGATGCGGCCGGATCGCGTCCGCGACGTCCAGGAGCGCCAGCCCCATCTCCGAGGTGACATTGCGGGGAACGGACTGCGTGAGCGTGTCCGCCGCGTTCTTCTCGCCCAGCCATTCCAGCAAGCGATCGTTGAGCCACCACGCGGCCTCCATCGCCGACATGAACACCTGATGGCTCCGCCGATCGAACAGGATCCGCTTCAGCTCCTGCATGTCCGCCTGGATGAAGTCGAGCAGCGCCTCCCCGGACAACGTCGCGATCTCGCGTTGCGCTACGGCGATCGAGGCCTGGCTCTGCTCGATCAGATCCGTGACGATGGCCGGGTCGGTCTCGATCGGCGCCGGGGTGCCGCCTGCGGGTGGCCCCGGCGGATCTTGGTCAAGGAGCGGCCGGAGGAAGCCTTCGCGATCGAGGACGGTCTGCAGCGCGTCCCCGATCAGTGGATCGGATCTCCCGAGGGCCTCCAGGATGGCCCCGCGGCTCGACGGCGAGGCCAGCCGCTGGGTGACGTCGACGAACAGCCGTCCGCCTGCCTCGGCCATGGGCGCGGGGGTCGTCATCTGCCAGAAGGACAGCCCGAGCGGCTTCATGGCGTCGGTCATCATCTGCTGGTGGCCGACGGAGACGTAGACGTGGTTCTCCCCGTCGCCGGACTCGGGGATAGGGAACAGCGTGGTGATCGGCCTGCTCTGGACGATCTGGAAGTCGCCCGGTGTTCGGTCCGCGGGCTCCGCGACGTCGGCGCTGACCAGGCACCACTCGATGTCCTGGGGCCTGCCGAAGTGCGCTTCGATCCGCCTGCCGAGCTGCGCGAGCCGCACGACCTGCGCATCGGTCAGCACAGGCTCGTCTCGGCGCTCCGGGTCGACCGCCTGTTCCTGCGTCCCGCCGGCAGGCGAGGCGTAGATGGCGAGCTTCTTGGTGCCGATGGCCCTGGCGACGAGCTCGTCGTCGCGCACCGTGTAGACGTCCGCGTTCACCAAGCCGGAGACCAGGGCCTCACCGAGGCCGAAGCTCGCCTCTACGGAGGCGACCCTCCGGTTGGACGTGACGGGGTCGGCCGTGAACAGGATGCCTGCCGCTGCGGGGAAGGCCATCTGCTGCACGACCACGGCCATGTGGACCGCGCGGTGGTCGATGCCGTTGTGCCTGCGGTAGCTCACGGCCCGCTCGGTGAACAGCGAGGCCCAGCACCGCCTGACGTGCTGCAGGACGGCGGCCGAGCCCACGACGTTCAGGTACGTGTCCTGCTGGCCTGCGAAGGAGGCGGTCGGCAGGTCCTCTGCCGTCGCGCTGGATCGGACGGCGTAGGCAGCGTCCGCACCGAGCCGGGCGAGAGCGCGGGTGATCGCCGCCGCGATGTCGCCGGGGATGGGGATCTCCTCGACGGTCCGGCGGATCTCTGCGCTGAGCGTGCGGACCGCCTCCCGGTCATCCTGGTTCAGGCGCGACAGCTGCTCGAGCTGATCGTCGATCGACGGCGCTTGCGCCATGATCCGTCGGAAGGCGTCGGTCGTCACGCAGAATCCGGCGGGCACCCGGATGCCGTCGATCCGCATCAGTTCGCCCAGGTGCGCGCCCTTGCCGCCAACGAGCGCGACCTGCGTCTCGTCGACCTCGTGAAGATCCAAAACGGTCTGCTCGATCATCGCGTTTCCTCCGCGGCCCAGCTGTCTTCGTCGGTCGGGCCGCCGATTCTGCGGGCCGACCGGGGTCTTGCCGCAAGCCCCCCGCTGCGCTATACGTTGAAGTGGGGGCAGAGAAGGAACGCCATTACCAAGGCAGCGACTCGGCGAAGTTCGGTTCACGGTTCTCGACGACAGCCTTGAGCGCCTCGACGAGGTCCGGGCCAAAGAAGCTCAGCGCCTCGAAGCCGATCGAAGCTTCGAAGGCGGGGGTGGCGGTGCGCAGCCAGTGGTTGAGCGAGCGCTTGGTCCAGCGCAGGGCGTGCTGGGGGCCTGCCGCCATGCGCTTGGCAATGGCGAGGGCGGTGTCGAGGACCTCGCCGGGCGGGACCGCGAGGCTGACCAGGCCGATGCGCTCGGCGACCTCACCGGTGAGGTCTTCGGAGGCGAGCAGATACAGCTTGGCCTTCGCCAGCCCGCACAACAGGGGCCAGATCATGACTGAGTGGTCGCCTGCGGCAATGCCCTGCAGGAGGTGTCCATCGATCAGGCGTGCTTGCCTCGAGGCGACGCTGATGTCGGCGAGCAGGCCGACCGCGAGCCCGGAGCCCATCGCTTCGCCGTTGATGGCCGAGACGATCGGCTTGTCGCAGTTGACGATGCCCTGCGCATTGACCATGCCTTCGCGGATCAGGTTGACGATGTTGGCGTAATCGCCGGTGTTGGCGAGCATGTCGTGGACCCCTGCGGTGTCCTCGACCGTCCAGAACCGGTCTCCCGTGCCGGTGAGGACCGCGACGCGCATGTCCGGGTCGTCGTCGAAGTCGCGCCAGAGCCAGCTGACCTCGGTGTGGCGGCGGATCAGGCTCGCTGCCGGGCGTCCCTGCGGTACGGCGATCGTGACGAGCAGGACGCCGTCGGCACGCCGGTCGATGGTGAGTGTCTGGTACTTGTCCCAGTCGATGCCGGGTCGTTGGTTGTCGTTGGGCATGGTTTACCCCTCCTAGCAGGGTTCGGACGTGCGCGGATGCTCAGGCGGCCGGTGCGGTGAGGTAGTCGCCGTACTCCAGGTCCTCCAGCAGGGTCCGCTGGGTGGGCGACCAGCCCAGCAGTTCCTGGGTGTAAGTGCTGGAGACGGGCGCGTCGTAGCCGTAGATGGTGGCCATGAACGGGCTTGCGAAGTGCACAACGGCTTCCTGGGGGGTCAGTGAAACGGCGGGCACGCCCACACCGCGGCCGATCGTCTCGGCGATGCTTCTGAAGTCCACGCCGGTCTCGCCCACGCCGTGCAGTGCGCTGCCTGCGGGTGCCTTCTCCACGGCCAGGCGGAACAGGACGGCGGCGTCGAGGCGGTTCACCGCGGGCCACCGGTTGCTGCCGTCGCCGACGTAGGCGGCCTTGCCGGTCCGGCGCGCGGTGGCGACGAGGTTGCCCATGAAGGCGTGTGCGGGCTCGTTGGGGCCGTGCACGGTCGGAGCGAGCCGCACGACGCTCGCGCGCACGCCGCGGTCGGCGAAGGCCAGGCAGGCGCGCTCGCCCGCGATCCGGAAGCCTGCGATCCCGTCCGCGAGGGGTTCGTCCTTCTCTGTGCTCACCCTGTTCGGCGGCATGACCAGCGTCCCCGAGGTGATGACCAGCGCCCTGTCCGAGCCTTCGAGCGCGCGGCCGAGTGCCTCGATGGCGCCCGTGTCGCGCCGTTTCATGTCCTCGGTGTCAGCGAAGTCACCGCCGTAGGCCATGTGCAGGACGCCGTCCGCGGCTTCGGCGCCGCGGCGCAGGCTGTCGAGGTCGTCCAGGGAACCGCGGTGGGTTGTCGCACCGAGTGCTTTCAGCCGTGCGGCAGCGGCATCCGAGCGGGCCAGGCCGGTGACCGAGTGTCCGGCGGCGATCAACTCGGCCACGACGGCGGGGCCGGTCTGACCGGAACCGCCGGTGACGAAGAGATGCATGACTACTCCTGCTGTCGATGACGGACTACGTGTTAACGCCAGTGACTGACTATACGGGTAACGCCAGTGACTGGCACAACGTGACGCCAGCCACTGCCGTTGCGCGGTAGCCTTGGCCGGTGCCACGAAGTGGAGCCGAAGTGCGTCGCCGTCTGCAGCAGGCGGCCCTGGACCTCTACCGGGAACGCGGCTTCGACCAGACCACTGCCGCCGACATCGCCGCCCGGGCCTGCGTCAACGAGCGCACCTTCTTCCGGCACTTCCCCGACAAGCGTGAGGTGCTCTTCGACGGCGAGGCCGATCTGCGCGCCGCGCTGACGCAGTACGTGGCCGAGGCGCCCGACGGCCTGCCCCCACTCCAGGTGCTGCGGCACGCCTTCCGCAGGGCCGCTCGGATCCTCGAGGAGAACCGCCCGTTCTCCGAGCCACGGCTGGAACTCATCGCCGCAACGCCCGCGCTGCGCGAACGGGACGCCGCCAAGGGCGCGGCGATGGCCGACGCCGTCGCGGAAGCGCTGCGCCGACGTGGTGTCGCCGACCGGCTGGCTGGCCTGTCCGCCCAGATCGGCTGGGCCACCTTCCACCACGCCGCCCAAGCCTGGATCGACGACTCCTCGCCAAGCCTGGACGCCCACCTGCTGCAGGCCTTCGACGACGATCTGGAAGCGCTGCTCGCCCCACCGATCGCCGCGCGCGGCCGCACCGTGCTCGATCAGTAGTGGTAGCGGGCTTGAACGACGATGAGTTCCTCGTCCCGGAGCTGGTAGACGAGGCGGTGTTCGTCGGTGATGCGGCGCGACCAGTAACCGGACAGGTTGTGGGACAGCCGCTCTGGCTTACCGATGCCGGCGCCTGGGTCGCGGACCGCTTCCGCGATCATGCGGTTGATCCGCGCGAGGGTCGATCGCTCGTTGACCCAGGAGGTGTAGTCCGCCCAGCCGTCGCGGGTGAAACCGACCTTCACGCCACGTCGTGCTGCGGATCGATCAGATCCCGGGTTTCGGTGCTTCCGGCCTCTGCGTCGGCGATGCTGCGGAGCAAGTGCTCGGCGTTGGCGGGTGAGCGGAGGAGGTAAGCGGTCTCCATCAGGGATCGCCACTGGTCAGCAGAGACGAGGAAGGCGGCCACCGACCTGCCTCGGGTAACGTCGGGCGGAGCACGCGGGCTGGGCACGCGCCAGGTGGCAGGGTAGGCGCGTCGCCGAGTTGTGCCCGGAGACGTCATGCCCCGTCCTGCCGCTAAAGCCATTGCCCCCGCGCCGGTGCGCGGATTGCGGGCCTATCTGACCGTGCTCCGATCGCCTGGCGTGCGGGTGCTGTCGATCGGCGCCGCGATCGCGTCGCTGCCGGTCGGGATGCTCGGGCTCAGCCTGTTGCTGCTGGTGCAGCGACGGTATGAGAGCCTGGCCGCCGCGGGGGTCGTGGTGGCCGCGCTGGGCGTCGGTACCTGTGCGGGCATGATCGTGCAGGGCAGACTCATCGACTTGAGTGGACCCCGCCGCGTCCTGCAGGTGTCGTCGTCGCTGCGGGCGGCCACGTCGATCGGGTTCGTCCTCGCCGCAGGCCGCACGCCGGTGCTCGCGTTGACCGTTCTCGCGTTCCTGGTCGGCGTCAGTGAACCGCAGGTGAGCAGCGCACTACGGGCCCAGTGGCCGACGTTGCTGCCGCGGGAGCTGCTCCCGGCGGCGAACGCCGTGTCGTCGATCCTGTTCGAGCTCCCCGTGGTGTCGGGGCCACTGCTGTTGACGGCGGTGATCGCGGTCTTCCCCGTCGAGCTGGCCGTGCTGGGTGCGGCAGGGTTTGCCGTCGTCGGTGCGTGGATGTTCGCCCTCAGCGTCGGCGCCGACCCGACGAGCACGCCGTCCTCGCCGCGGGTTCGCGGTCTGCTGGGCCCGCTCACGATTCCCGCGGTTCGACGGATCGTGGTGGTGGTGTCGGTGCCCGGTGCTGCGCTCGGGATCGTCCAGATCACGAGCGCAGCCGCGGCGACTGCGGCAGGGGCAGGGGCAGGGGCAGGGGCAGGGGAGCTGACCGGTTTGCTGTACGCGGCGCTGACCGCGGGGAGCCTTGTCGGGACCGTGCTCTACGGCAGCCGCGCACGGCCTGTGGGCGCCCGCTGGCTGCTCCCGGTGCTGCTGCTCGGGCAGGCGGCCGCGCTCGCCGCCATGGCGGTAGCCAGCGGTGTCGGGGTGCTGGCGTGGTGTGTGCTCGGCTTCGGGCTGTTGAGCGGACCGGTCGCGGTGCGGTGCTTCGTCGACCTCGAACGACCGGCGTCCGGGTCGCTGACCGCCGCGATCACCGTCGTGATCGCGGCCGGACTGGCCGGGACGTCGCTGGGGTCCGCGTGGGCAGGCTGGGCGAGCGACGGCTACGGACGAGCGCTGCCACTGCTCGTCGGCTCCGCCATCCTGCTGCTCCTCGGCGCCCTGCTGCCGCTTCTGCAGCGGAGGGCCGCGAAGCCGGTCGGCCACAGCGGCGACGCCTGAGCGCGCTTCGCACCGCAGACCGTGGGCGCCCAGGACGATCGGTCGGATATCGCCGACGATCAGTCAAGTCCGCCGCCAGCCGCGGACGCACGCTGGCGGGCAGCCGAAAGGAGTTCCATGTCCGCCACCACCCCGGCGCGCTCGTCCACCCGTTCGACCCGACCCTCTTCGTGGTGGGCCGTCAGCGCACTCGCCCTCGGCGTGTTCACGTTGGTGACCGCCGAGTTCCTGCCTGCGAGCCTGCTCCCGCGGCTGGCCCACGACCTCGCGATCTCGGAGGGCGTCGCAGGCCAGACCGTCACCGCGACGGCGGTCATGGGCGCCCTCACCGCGCCGACGTTGGCCGCGCTGCTGCCCCGCGTCGACCGGCGGACGGTGATGCTCGGGCTCACCGCGCTGTCGATCGTGTCCAACCTCCTCGTCGCGGGAGCGCCGGGGTTCGTCGCCATCCTGCTCGCGCGCCTGCTGCTGGGAATCACCATCGCGGGCTTCTGGGCGATGGCGCTCGCCGTCGCCTCGCAGCTCGTGCCGAGGGAGCGGCTGGGTCGGGCGATGATGGCCGTCAACATGGGGGTGCCTGCTGCGACCGTGGTCGCGATCCCGATCGGCGCCTACCTCGGCGAGAGCTGGGGCTGGCGCTGGGTGTTCGTCGCCGCGGCGGGCATCGGTGTCGTCGCGCTCGTCGCGCAGGCGGTGACGTTGCCGTCCATCCCGCCTGCGGCCTCGGCAGGCCTGTCCGCGCTGTGGGACACGCTGCGGTCCCCGCTTGTCGTCCTCGGCTTGGTGGCCACGGCACTCGTCGCAGGCGGCCACTTCGCAGGCTTCACCTACCTCCGGCCTGCGATCGAGCTGGTGCCAGGACTCGGCGCCGAGCGGCTCGCCGTCGTGCTGTCGGCCTACGGGGTGGCCAGCTTCTTCGGCAACCTCGCCACCGGGTACCTCGCCGACCGGCGGCTGCGGCTGCTCGTGGTGGTCGCGCCCGTGTTGATCGGGACGGCGGCCGTGCTGCTGGCGTTCGCCGAGGCGAGGTTCGCGGTTGCGCTCGCAGCGGTGGCGCTGTGGGGGTTGGCCTTCGGTGCCGTACCCACGGCCCTGCAAACGTGGGTGGCGCGCGTCGCCCCCGACCGGCTGGAGAGCATCGGCGGTTTGCAGGTCGCGACCTTCCAGGTCGCGATCGCGCTGGGTGCTGCGGTCGGCGGGCTGCTGGTCGACTCCGTCGGCGTGCGGGCGGCACTCATCGCAGGCGGGCTCGCCGCCGCGCTGGGCGGCGCAGTGCTCGGCTCCCGCCGGATCTGAGACGGGGACGAGGCGCGGTCGGACCGCTCAGGCGGGCTGACCGCGCTCCCGTCGCCAGCCGCGCGGGGACAGGCCCGCGTGCCGCCGAAACGCGCGGCTGAACGCGGCCTCGGAGCGGTAGCCCAGCGCCAAGCCGACGTGCGCGGACGGCAGCCCGTCGGCCAACAACTCCATCGCCCGGCGCATCCGCACCTCGGTGAGGTAGTGCAGGGGCGAGTCGCCGACCGCGGCCCTGAACCGTTCGGCGAACTGTGATCGCGAGGAGTGCGCCACTTGCGCGAGGGACGCCACGGTCCACGGCGACCCCGGGTCGCGGTGGATCGCGTCGAGCACTCTGGCCAGGTGCGGGTCGCGCGACGCCGCGACCCAACCGCAGACCATGCCGCGGCCGTCCTCGGCCCAGCTGCGGATCGCGGCGAGGATCACCACGTTCCCGATCTCGGTCAGCAGCGACGCCGAGCCCGCCCGCGCGGCGCGGCCCTCCTGGGCCATGCCCGCCACGAGCGTCGCCACCGCGGGCTCCCGATGCTCGAAGCAGCACGCGACCACGATCTCGGGCATCAGCCGGACAATGGCCTCGGCGGCAGGCACGTCCAGCCGGAGGCGTCCGGTGTAGACCGCCGACGGCTCACGGGCCTCCAGCGTGCTCGGGCCACCTCGCGGCAGGAGCACGAAGTCCCCGGCCCGCAGCTCGAACCCGTCGTCACGCTGTCGAACGAGCGCCGAACCCGCGGCCGCGTAATGGAACCGCATCTCGTCCTCGGTGAAGCGGCGGAACGCCCGCTGCGCCAGGACGTCGTACTCGAACGCCGTGACGATCCAGCGCAGGCCGCCGAGCAACTCCTCCAGCGCGCGGTCGGCGGTGCAGGCCTGCCGTCCGTCGTCGGCTTTGTCCACAGTGCAGTCAAGGCGGTGGGGTTCGATGGCATTCCTGAGTGAACGCTGATAGCAGTTCACCGTTAGCGCTGATAAGGTGAGCGGCAACGGATCAACGAAGGGCTGGCTCATGATCGTCATCACCGGCGCGACCGGCGCGCTCAACGGCGCCACAGTCGACCACCTGCTCGAGCGGGTTCCGGTCAGCGAGGTCGCTGTCGTCGTCCGTGACGTGGCCAAGGCCGAGCGGTTCGCGACGCGCGGAGTCGCCGTTCGCCACGGCGACTACGCAGATCCCAGTTCGCTTCCGGGCGCGTTCGACGGCGCGGACCAGCTGCTGCTCGTGTCGTCGAACGATCCGCGGGCCGACGCGGTGAGCCTGCACCGCGCCGCGATCGAGGCGGCGGCAGGCGCAGGCGTCGGGCGCATCCTCTACACGAGCCACCAGGGCGCTGGCCTCGACAGCCCGTTCAAGCCCGCCCGCGACCACGCAGCGACCGAGCGGCTGCTTGCTGATTCAGGTCTCGCCTGGACGTCCCTGCGCAACGGCTTCTACGCCCACAGTCTCAACTGGCTCGCGGGACCGTGGCGGGAGACGGGTGCCATCACCGTGCCCGCGGACGGACCCGTGTCCTGGACGGCGCGAGCGGACGCCGCCGAGGCGGCCGCGGTCATTCTCGCCTCGAACGGTGCCTACGAGGGTCCGACGACCATCACCGCAGGCTCCGCACCGACGTTTGCGGACATCGCGGTGATCGCCTCGGAGCTCGCGGGCACGGAGGTGAAGTGCGTGGTCGTCGATCAGGAAGAGTGGGTCATGGCGCAGGTGGCGCAGGGCGCGCACGAACTCATGGCACGTTTCACCCTCGGCATGTACCAGGCTGCGGCGCAAGGCGGCTTCGCAGGCGTCGACCCGTTGCTCGGCAAGCTCCTCGGCCGCGAGCCCAGCACCGCGCGCGACGCGTTGGTTCAGCCCGTCGTCGCGTAGGAACGCGCGTCCACCTTCGGCATGAGCACGCCAGCGACGACGGTGAGCAGGGCCGCCACCAGCACTCCGACGAACACGGCTGTGCCTGCCGAGGTAGCGGCGACCGGATCGGTCGGCGGCCGTCCCGAGCCCGCGATCACGCCGTTGGCGACCGCCCCGAGGACAGCCGCGCCCACCGCGCTGCCCATGGACCTCGCGAACATGTTCGTGCCGGTCGCGACGCCGCGCTCGTTCCATTCGACGCTGGCCTGCGCAGCGATGAGCGAGGGCGTCGCGACGAGCCCCATCCCCATGCCGATGACGAAGCAGGTGACGGCTACGGCGGCCACCGATGGCGTGCGCGCGAAGAGCGCCAGCGTGCCCACGCCCACAACCGTGACTCCCAGCCCGATCAAGATGGTCGGCCGGAAGCCCAGCCGCAGGTAGAACAGCTTTCCCGAGAAAGTGGCGGTGAGCGGCCACCCGACCGTGAGGGCGGCGAGCGCCAGGCCCGCGACGAGCGGCGGCACGCCGAGTGCGTTCTCGAGGTAGGTCGGCACGTAGGAGGTCAGACCGATGAGCACGACGCCGATACCGAGCGCAAGGAACGTCGTCGTCACCAGCAGCCGTCTGCGTAGCAGCCACGGCGGCAGCACCGGCTCAGCGGCCCTGCGCTCGGCGAACCCGAACGCGACGAGCAGCGCGACCCCGACGGCGAATACGGCGATGCTCGTCGGCGAGCTCCACGCCCAGGCCTGGCCGCCTTCCAGCACGCCGACCATGACCAGGCACGTACCGCTGGTCAGCAGCACCGAGCCCAGGTAGTCGATGTGGTGCTTCCTGCGCTGCACGGTCTCGCGGAAGTTCCGCGCGATGAGCGCGCCCGCGAGCAGACACAGCGGCACGTTGACGAAGAAGATCCATCGCCAGAGGCCCAGCTGCGAGAACACCCCGCCGAGCGTCGGCCCGACAACCGACGAGATGGCCCAGACGCTGGCGATGTAGCCCTGGGCGGTGGCGCGCTCGGCCACGGTGTAGATGTCACCCGCGATCGTGATCGCCATCGGTTGGACGGCGCCTGCACCGAGGCCCTGCAGCGCCCGGAAGGCGATGAGGGCGGGCATGCTCCACGCCACCCCGCACAGCACACTGCCGACCAGGAACAGGCCGATCCCGAACAGCATGATCGGCTTGCGGCCGAAGGTGTCCGCCAGCTTGGCGTACACCGACACCGAGACCGCCTGGGCCAGCAGGTACACCGAGAACAGCCACGGGAACTGGGCGAACCCGCCGACGTCGCGGACGATCGAAGGAACGGCGGTCGCGAGGATGGTCGCGTCGATCGCGATGAGGCCGGTCGAGACCATCAGAGCCAGCAGGAGTGGCCCGCGCTCGGAACGCAGTCCGACGGCGTCGCGGGAAGTCGGGCTCACGCTCCCCGACAAGTCGATTTCGTGTTCCCGCATTCCCGGGGCACCAGACCTCGGACACAGCCCCGGTGTTGCGGGTTCTCTAAGCTCCCAGCCGGTTCCCGTCGACGTCCACTACCGAGGAGCATCCGTGACTGACCCGCAGGTGTGGTTCGTGACCGGCGCGAGCAGTGGTTTCGGCCGCGCGATCACCGAAGCGGCGCTGGAGGACGGCGCAACGGTGGTGGCGGCGGTGCGTCGACCCGCAGCTTTGGACGATCTCGTCGCCGCGCATCCCGGTCGGGTGGACCCGATCGCCCTCGATGTCACTGACGCGGCGGCGATCGAGCCCGCGGTGACCGCGGCCATCGGGCGCCACGGGCGGCTGGACGTGCTGGTCAACAACGCGGGCCGCACCCAGGTCGGCGCCGTCGAGGAGACCACGGACGACGAGCTGCGGGCGTTGTTCGACCTGCACTTCTTCGGCCCGGCCGCGCTCACCCGGGCCGTGCTGCCGCATATGCGTGAACGCGGGAGCGGCGCAGTGGTGATGATGAGCAGCGTCGGTGGTCAGATCGCGCCTGCCGGGTTCGGCGCTTACTCGGCGACGAAGTTCGCGCTGGAGGCGTTGGCGGAGGCGCTGGCCGCCGAGGTCGCGTCGTTCGGGATCAAGGTGCTCGCCGTCGAGCCCGGCGCGTTTCGGACCAACCTGTTCGGACCCGGTGCGGCCGTCATGAGCAAGGAGAACCCGGCCTACGCCGACACCGCGGGCCAGACCAGGCGGATGGTCGAGAGCGGCGATGGCAGTCAGCCCGGAGACCCCGCCAAGGCCGCCCGCGCGATCCGCACCGCCCTCGCCGCCGACGCGACCCCCCTGCGGCTGCCGCTGGGCGCTGACGCCGTCGAGGCGATCACCGATCATCTCGACGGCGTGCGGTCGGAGCTGGGGGCCTGGGAGAAGGTGTCCCGCAGCACCGCTTTCGACGAGGCCGAGCCTGCGGGGGAATGAGCGAGACCGGCCCTCCGCCGGACCGCGCGCCGACGTCAGACGCGGGCCCGCACTCCGCGAACGGCGGCCTGGACGACATGCTTCTATTCAGAGCGGGCCGGGCTGCCCGGGTCGTCGACCGCCGTCATGCTGTCGTCGGGTACCGGGTCGGCCGCGCGGTAGACCGCCTCGTCGCCCGGTTCGGCACTGGTCGGGTTCTGCACACGGCGCGACACCTCGCGGTCCTCGTCGCCCCGGTCCTGATCGTCCCGGTCGGGCTCACCTGATTCTCGGTCCATCGCTGTGCCTACCCCTCGAGGCGCAGATCGAAAACCGAGGGCCACCGTCATGCGCCGGAGGCCGCGATCTCGTCGAGCTTGCCGGTCAGGAACGCTCGCTCGGCCTCGTTGGTCGCCAACTCCAACGCCTGTCGGTACGCCTTCCGCGCCTCCTCGGTACGGCCGAGCCGGGCCAGGAAGTCCGCGCGGGCGGCGTGGAACAGGTGGTAAGTGGGCAGGTCGAGCACGTCCGTCTCGGCAAGGCCCGCGGCGGCCCCCTGCAGCTCGGCGACCGCTACCGCCCGGTTCAGCGCCACGACGGGCGTGGGGGCGAGCACGGTGAGCTGGTCGTAGAGAGCGAGGATCTGCGACCAGTCGGTGTCGGCCGCGTTCGCCGCCGCGGAGTGCACGGCCGCGATCGCCGCCTGGATCTGGTAGGGCCCCGGCCGGTTACGGCGCAGGCAGGCGCGCACGAGCGCCTGCCCCTCGGTGATGAGCTCGGCGTTCCAGCGCGACCGGTCCTGGTCGGGCAGGAGCACGAGCGAGCCGTCCGCCGCCGTCCGCGCGGGCCTGCGCGACTCGGTGAGCAGCAGCAGACCCAGCAGTCCCACGACCTCGGGCTCGTCGGGCATCAGCTTGGCCAGCTCCCTGGTCAGCCGGACGGCCTCGGCGCAGAGGTCGGCGCGGACGAGCTCGGCGCCGCCGCTCGCCGCGTATCCCTCGTTGAAGATCAGGTAGAGCACCGCGAGCACCGGCGGGAGCCGGTTGGGCAGCTCGGCCCCCGTGGGGATGCGGTACGGGATGCCCGCGTCCTTGATCTTGCGCTTGGCCCGGACGATCCGCTGCGCCATCGTCGCTTCCGGCACGAGAAAGGCCCTGGCGATCTCCGGTGTCTCCAGCCCGCCGAGCAGCCGCAGGGTGAGCCCGACCTGTGCGGCGGGCGCCAGCGCGGGGTGGCAGCAGGTGAAGATCAGTCGGAGCTGGTCGTCCAGCACGGGTCCTTCCTCCTGGTGCTCGTCGGCGTGGTGCAGCAGCGCCGCATGGGCGTGCTTGTGCTCCCGAGACACCTCTCTGCGGAGTCGGTCGATCGCGCGGTTGCGGGCGGTGGTCGTGATCCAGGCGCCCGGGTTGGGCGGCAGCCCTGCGGAGGGCCAGCGGGTGAGCGCGACCGCGAACGCGTCCTGGACCGCCTCCTCGGCGAGGTCGATGTCGCCGAGGACGCGGACCAGGGTGGCCACGCACCGGCCGTACTCCTGCCGGTAGACGCGGGCCACCCCGTCCGGGTCGGTCATCAGCTTCCGGGCTCGTCCTGGAACGGCCGGACCTCGACGGGCCCGCGACACGCCACGGTCGCCTTCTGGGCCCAGGCCAGCGCTTCGTCGAGGTTCTCGGCATTGATCACCCAGAAGCCGCCGAGCTGTTCCTTGGTCTCCCCGTACGGCCCGTCGGTGGTCATCACCTTGCCGTGCTCGACGCGCACGACCGTCGCGTCGGACGGGTCGGTGAGGCCGCCCGCGAACACCCACGCGCCCTTGTCGCGCATCTCTTGGTTGACCTTCTCGACGTCGGCGAACATCTCCTGGAGGGCGTCCGGGGCAGGCGGCGGGTCGCCCTGGGTGCCGTGCACGGCCAGCATGTACTGCTTCATTGTCGTTTCTCCTTCGCTCGGTGTTTGCGGCTGTCACAGGCCCGGAGTTGCCGGTCTCGCACCCTGGCTACGAACGGACCTGTGCCCGATCGACAGACCGCGAAAAGAATCTTTGCCGACGTCGCCCGCCGGTCGCCTTCACAGCAAGTCGGCCTCGGGAGCAGACACTGCCGGCCCGTCTGCCGGGCGAACAAGCGGAACCGGCCGTCGTCATAGGGTGCGCCCGTGGCCGACCGCGAGCGTGACCTCGAACGCCTGCTGACTTTCGTCGACGCCGTGGTGGCTATCGCGATCACGCTGCTCGTGCTTCCGTTGGCCGAGGTCGGCTCGCAGGTCAACGGCAGGTCCGTCGCCGAGCTGCTGGCCATGCACCAGACCGACATCTTCGGGTTCCTGCTGAGCTTCGTGGTCATCGCGCGGCTCTGGGTGGCCCAGCATTACATCGTCAGGTCCCTCGTGCGGCAGAGCCCGTTGCTGATCTGGCTCCTGCTCGCGTGGAGCCTCACCATCGTGTTCCTGCCCTTCCCGACGACGCTGGTCGCGGGCACCGCCCACGACAGTCTCGCCACACTGCTCTACCTCGGCACGATGGCGCTGAGCTCGCTCCTCCTGGCGCTCATGGCCTACGTGATCGGTCGCGACCGGGGCCTGCGCGACAGCGAGGACAAGCCCGACCCCCGGCAGGCGACGGGCACCGCCATCGGGTTCCTGCTGGCACTGGTGGTGTCCGTGGCCATCCCGGCGGCAGGCTACTGGCCCCTGCTGCTCCTGTTGCTGGTGGACCCGATCGTCCGGCGGCTCCCCCGAACGCCGGGCCGGTGATCACCTAGGTGTGCTACCGTTCGTGACGTTCAGAAACTTCTGAAAGTTGAGCGGGTATGCGGGACACGGTGCAGGTCTCCCGGTTCATCGAGCGGTTCGCCGCCGCGCTGACCGACGCGGGCATGCCGCGAATGCCTGCGCGGGTGTTCGTCGCGCTGCTGGCCACCGACTCGGGCAGGCTCACCGCCGCTGAGCTCGCCGGTCAGCTGCAGGGGAGCGCAGGCGCCATCTCGGGGGCGGTCCGCTACCTCATCCAGACCCACCTCGTCGACCGCGAGCGCGAGCCCGGCTCCCGCCGGGACACCTACCGCGTCCGCGACGACGTCTGGCACGTCGCGACGGGCAGCCGCGACGACACAATGCGTCGACTGAGCGACCCGCTCCCCGAGGGAATCGCCGTGCTGGGGGCTGACACCCCGGCGGGCGCCCGGCTCACCGAAACGCTCGAGTTCTTCGCCTTCCTCCAGAGGGAAATGCCCGCGCTCGTCGAGCGCTGGGAGCAGCTGAGGTCACGCAGGGGATGAGGCCATGTCGTACGTTGTGCAGTTCGCCGAACTGGGTCGCGGGGACGTCGCCGTCGCGGGTGGGAAGGGCGCCAACCTCGGTGAGCTGACGCGCGCCGGGCTGCCGGTGCCGCCGGGGTTCGTGCTCAGCACCGCGGCCTACCGGGCGTTCGTCGACGCCGTCGGCGCCGAGATCCTCGCGCTTGCCGCCGAGCCCGGCGGTGCGGGCGCGGGCGGGATCCGGGCGCTCATCACGGGACGGGAGATCCCGGACGCCATGGCGAGCGAGATCACCGGGGCGTGGACTGCGCTCGGTGGGGGACCGGTCGCGGTGCGGTCCTCGGCCACCGCCGAGGACCTGGAAGGAGCGAGCTTCGCCGGTCAGCAGGACACCTACCTCAACGTCCGCGGCGCGCCCGCGCTGTTGCACGCCGTCCGCGACTGCTGGGCGTCGCTCTGGACCGACCGGGCCGTGGTCTATCGCGCCCGTCAGGGGATCGACCCGGCCGAGGTGGCGTTGGCCGTGGTCGTGCAGGAGATGGTCGAGGCCGACGCGGCCGGGGTGCTGTTCACCGCGAACCCGACGAACGGGCGCCGCGACGAGCTGGTCATCAGCGCGGCGTGGGGGCTGGGCGAGTCGGTGGTGAGCGGCCAGGTGAGCACCGACGACCTCGTCGTCGCGAAGTCCACGCTGCACGTGACCGCCCGCACCACCGCGGACAAGGCCGTGATGACCGTCTACGCCGGGGACGGCACGTCCGAGGTCGCCGTGCCGTCCGGTCGCCGCTGCGAGCCCGTGCTCGACGACAAGGCCGCGGCGGCGCTCGCCGAACTGGGCATGCGCGTCGAGGAGCACTACGGCGCGCCGCAGGACATCGAGTGGGCGTGGGCAGGCGGCGAGTTCTTCGTTGTCCAGGCCCGGCCCATCACGGCGCTCCCCGAGCCCGAGGCGCCTGCGCCCATCGACTGGTCGGTGCCCGACCCGAAGGGCTTCTACTTCCGCGCCAGCATCGTCGAGCAGCTTCCCGACCCGCTGTCACCGCTGTTCGCGGGTCTCGTCGACGGGTCGGTCGAGCGGTCGCTCGGCGCACTGATGACCGAGATCGTCGGCTCCGGGCCGCGCAGGCCGGGCGAGCTGGGGCTGCCGACCGTCAACGGCTACGCCTACTACCACTACAGCCGCGCCGCGCTCCTGCGGATGACGACCTCGACCGTCCCGGCGCTCAGGCGGCTGCCCAGCCTGGGGCCTGTGCATTGGCGTCAGGTCGCCCGACCCCGGTATGCGGCGGCGGTCGAGGCCTGGCGCGACCGGCGTCTCGACGACCTCACCGACGTGCAGCTGTTCGACGGCGTGCTCGAACTCCTGGACGCGGGCACCACGTACTACACAGCGGTGCAGTCGATCATCCCCGTCGCCGCGTTCAGCGAAATCTTCTTCACGAGGTTCTACGACCGGCTCGTGCGCAGATCCGGCGACCCGGCGGCGGCGACGTTCCTGCTCGGCTTCGACAGCGCGCCGATACTGGCCGAGAAGTCGCTGTACGACCTGGCCGGCTGGACCCGCGGCCATGCGGCGCTCGCCGAGGCCGTCCGCGCCGACCCGGCCGCCGTGCTGGCGGGGAGCGGCCCCGAGCCCGCCGACGAGTGGCGCGCCCGGTTCGGCGACCATCTCGCCCGCTACGGCCACACCACCTACAACCTCGACTTCGTGAACCCGACGGCCGCCGACGACCCCGCTCCGCTGTTCGCGGCGCTGCGGTTCGCCCTGGACGGCATCGGTACGAGCCCGTACGACCGCCAGGCCGCGTCCGCCGCGCGCCGGGAGGAGCTGACCGCCGCCACCGTCGCCCGTCTCGACCCCGCGCGCCGGAAGGTGTTCCTCCGCCTGCTGCGCTGGGCCCAGCGGGTCGGGCCGGTGCGCGAGGACGCGTTGGCCGACATCGGCCTGGCCTGGCCGCAGATGCGCCGCATGCTCGCCGAGCTGGGCCGTCGCCGCGTGGCCGCCGGGCAGATCGCCACGGCCGACGACATCTACTGGCTGCGTCCCGACGAGGTGCGCGACGGCGCGGTGCCCGAGGGGGCGGTCGCCGATCGCAAGGCGCTGTGGCGTGGCCGACGCCGCGCCACCCCGCCGCAGATGTTGCCCAAGGGCACGGTCTTCGACCGGATGGAGGCGCTGTTCCCCGCGGGCTCGGGCGAGCAGACCGGTCCTGTGCTGCGGGGCACCGGCGCCAGCGCGGGCCAGGTCACGGCCCCGGCAAGGGTGCTCGGCGGGCCTGCGGACTTCAGCCGGATGCGTCCAGGCGACGTGCTGGTCGCCGCCATCACGACGCCCGCATGGACCTCGCTCTTCACGATGGCTGCCGCGGTCGTCACCGACGTCGGGGGCCCGCTGTCGCACAGCTCGATCGTGGCGCGGGAGTACGGCATCCCTGCCGTGCTCGGCACGGGCGTCGCGACGCGGCGGATCACCGACGGCGCGCTCGTGCGGGTCGACGGCGACGCGGGCACCGTCACGCTGCTCGACGAGGACGCCGAAGGGCCTGCACCGGTGGCGCGCGCGCGGCCCCTCCGGCGTGCAGCGCTCGCGGCGGGCGCCCTTGCCGTCGGCGTGGCGTTGTGGCGGCGTCGACGCGTCTCACGTTGAGCCCTGTCATTGACGCACCGCGGTCGTCCGACCACGATCACGCCCAGGTACCCCGAAGGAGTGGCTGCATGATCCTTATCAATGTGAAGTTCCCGGTGCGCCCCGAGAAGATGGACGAGTGGCTGGCCCTCGCCGACTCCTACGCCAAGGCGGTGAACGCCGAGGAGGGCAGCGTCTACTTCGAGTTCTCCCGCACGCTGGACGACCCCAACACGTTCATCTGCATCGAGGCGTTCAAGGACGCCGAGGCGGGCGGCGCGCACGTCAACACCGAGCACGCCAAGACCTTCTTCGGCACGGCCCCCTACCTCGTGTCGGCGCAGCCGCAGATCGTCTACATCGACTCGCCCGGCTTCACGGGCTGGGGCCCGATGGGCGAGATCGAGCCCAAGCAGTAGGAGGGCTTGCGGCCGGTACGGCGCACCACGAGCGGCCCCCGGCCGACTCGGCGCGCGGTCCGTGGCCGCGCCGGCCGATGAGTCTGGGCCGATGAGTCTGGCCCGATGAGTTGTCTGGGCCGATGAGTTGGCGGGTCCGCGGCGGTCCACCTGGAGACCGTGTTCGTGATGCCAGGAGGAGATTGCCGTGAGCCTGCCGAAGGTCGTGTCCCGTGACGAGTGGGTCGCCGCCCGCGTCGAGCTGTTGAACGCCGAGAAGGCGCAGACCCGCGCACGGGACGCGCTCAGCACGCGCCGCCGCGAGCTGCCCATGGTCGAGGTCGAGAAGGAGTACACGTTCGCCGGGCCCGACGGTCCCGCGAGCCTGCTCGACCTCTTCGACGGGCGGAGCCAGCTGATCGTCAGCCACTTCATGTTCGACCCCGAGTGGGACGAGGGCTGCCCGAGCTGCAGCGCCGGAGCCGACGAGTGGTCGCCGGGCCTGCAGCGCCACCTCGAGGCCCGGGACACCACGCTGGTCTTCGTTTCGCGGGCGCCGATCGAGAAGATCGAGCGTTACCGGGCGAAGAAGGGTTGGGGGATCCGCTGGTACTCGTCGAACGGAAGCGACTTCAACTACGACTTCCACGTCACCCTCGACGCGGGCGTGACCACGCCGGAGTACAACTACCAGCCCGCGCCGGACGCGACCGGTGAAGTGCCGGGGCGCAGCTGCTTCCTCCGCGACGGCGAGCGCATCTTCCACACCTACTCGCACTTCGCCCGCGGCGCGGAGTGGACCGGCGGCGGCTACGCCTTCCTCGACCTCACGGCGCTGGGCCGCCAGGAGGAGTGGGAGGAGCCTAAGGGCCGGGCCGATCTCGCGCGGGCCGCGGTGCCCAACTTCTCGGAGTGACGACAACGGCCCGCCACCGTCGAGGGGTCGGTGGCGGGCCGTTCCGCTGCGCGAGGCGCGGTAGGAGCTGCTACCCCAGGCCGCCGAAGAGCTGACCTGCGTCGAGGCTCTGGAGTGCGCTGGCCTGGTTCAGCAGGCCGCTGGTCGAGACGCTCTGCGCGGTCGGGAGGCCCGGCAGCGTAGCTGCGCCCCCCACCGTCGGCACCGAAGGGAGCGACGCCGTCGGGAGCGACGGCAGCGCGGGCAGACCCCCGGTGGGCAGGGACGGCAGGGACCCGGCCGACGGCAGCGAGCCTGCCGAAGGCAGCGACGGCAGCGACCCGGTCGACGGCAGCGACGGGATCGACCCGGTCGACGGCAGCGACGGGATCGAACCTGCGGACGGCAGCGACGGGATCGACCCCGCCGACGGCAGCGACGGCGCTGTGAAGTTGAACAGGCCGGGGAGGTCGGTCAGTACGCCTGCCAGATCGGTGAGGGTGGCAGGCAGGCCCGTCAGCGCGTCGATCGCTGTCGAGAGGCCGGGGACACTGCCGTCAGAACCGATGCCATCGAGGCCGGGGACTGCGGGGGCAGCGAACGCAGGTGCCGCCATACCGACACCGATGGCGGCAATACCGGCGACGGTCGCCGAGGTGCGGACGCCGCGCCGGGCGAAGCTGCTCATAGGGGGGTCCCTTCGTGCTGGGGAGACTTTTGGGTCGTGGTGATCCGGAGCCATCAACGAAGTCCGCGCGGCCGAGGATGTCTTCCCTGCGGTGTTTCACTCGTTACGGTGGCAACGTCTGCGCAGGTCGGCGCCGGTTCACTAGGTCGGATGACCCACCGGGGAACGATCTGAGACCCCCTTGCCGCATCATCACCGGAATGGGGAGATGGCTCAGCGCGGGAATCGGGGTCGGTGCCGTATCCGTGGCCGTCCCGGTGGGTATCGGCTGGTTCTACACCAACGTTCTGCTCGACACGTCCGTACGGCCGCTCTTCCCGGAAATCGTCAAGGACAGCGACGCCGCCACGGTCACCCTGGCGCCCAGCAGGCTCGCCGCCCAACCCGGAACCTGGGGACTGCGCTGGCCCCAAGGGCTCGCGGTGATCGGCCCCGTCGCCACGGCCGACCGCGCAGGGGTGGTCCGCCCGCTCCTGTCCGGTCCGCGTCCTCCGGTCGGCACCGAGGCCGTGCTGGATGCCTCCACGTTCGAGCCGGATCCCTCCGCACACGGCCTGGCGTTCACCGAGGTCGACATCGCCACGCCGCTCGGCCCGTGTCCGGCGTGGTTCGTGCCTGCCGAGAAGGAGCCCGCCGGGGCGGTGAACGCGGCTGACACCTGGGCCGTTCTCGTCCACGGCCGCGGCGGCACCCGCCGCGAAGCGCTGCGGGTGCTCCCCACCCTGCACGCGCTCGGCCTGCCGGGCCTCGTCCTGAGCTACCGCAACGATCCCGAGGCCCCCGCGAGCCCCGACGGGCGCTACCACCTCGGCGACACCGAGTGGCTCGACGTCGAGGCGGGCGTCCGGTATGCGCTCGAGAACGGGGCCAGGCAGGTGGTGCTGGTCGGGTGGTCGATGGGCGCGGCGATCGCCGGGGCGCTGTTGGACCGGTCGGCGCTGGCGTCGACGGTCGCCGCGCTGGTGTGGGACGCCCCGCTGCTGGACTGGCGGGCCACGCTGCGCCAACAGGCCCGCATCCGGCGCATCCCGCCCGCGGTCACCCTGCTCACGACCGGGTTGACCCGTCGTCGCATCGGCATCGACTTCGACCGCTTCGACCTGCGCCGCCGCCCGCCCGCGGTGCGCCCACCCACGCTGCTGATCCACTCGGCGGGCGACAGCGCGGTGCCGGTCGGGCCGAGCAGAGACCTCGCGAAGGTCGGCCCCGCGATGGGCTGGCCGATGACCTATCTCGAGGTCGATGTCGCCGAGCACACCGCCGCCTGGAACGCCGACCCCGCCGTCTACGAGGACGCGGTGACCCGCTTCCTGCGCGCCGCGCTGACCGGATGACGCCGCACCGACAGCAGCCCTGGTGACGCTGCGCTGACAGGCCGAAGGCGCGGCTGGCACGATGGGGGCGTGACCGAACCAGGCAAGCACACCGCGACGCTGCGGACCAACGAGGGCGACATCGTCGTCAACCTGTTCCCCGACCAAGCGCCGAAGACGGTCGAGAACTTCATCGGCCTCGCCACCGGAACGAAGGCCTACCGGCAGCCCAACGCGAGCGGCGGCGACTCCGGCCCGTTTTACGACGGATCGGTGTTCCACCGCGTCATCTCCGGCTTCATGATCCAGGGCGGCGATCCGACCGGCACCGGACGGGGTGGCCCCGGCTACCAGTTCGGCGACGAGTTCCACCCCGACCTCCGCTTCGACCGCCCCTACCTGCTGGCGATGGCCAACGCGGGCCCCGGCACCAACGGCTCGCAGTTCTTCATCACCGTCGGCCCCACCCCGCACCTCACCCGCAAGCACACGATCTTCGGTGAGGTGGCCGACGCCGCGTCCCGCGCGATCGTCGACAAGATCGCGACGACCGGTACGGACCGCTCCGACCGGCCGCTGAACGATGTTGTGATCCAAAAGATCGACGTCAGCTGACGGACCCGATGAGCCAGCCCGCGCAGTATCCGGCCGGGGTGGCGGCATGCGTCCGCCATCCCGACCGGACGACGCGGCTGGCGTGCACCCGTTGCGGGCGTCCTGCCTGCCCGGAGTGCCTCCGTGAGGGCGATGTGGGCTCTCAGTGCGTCGACTGCGTGGCCGCGTCCGTCCCGCGCCGCGCCCCCCGCCGGGCGCGCGGCACCCGCTCGGTCGTCGTTCCCGCGCTGGTGGCGCTGAACCTGGCCGTGTTCGCGTGGACGGTCGTGCAGGCGCGCAGCCTGCTGGACAACAGCGAGTCCGGGCTGTTCCACGCCTGGGCGCTGGTGCCCGCGGCCGTGGCGGACGGCGAGTGGTGGCGGCTCGTCACGGCGGGGTTCCTGCACATCGGACCGCTGCACATCGCGTTCAACATGTACGCGCTGTGGGTGCTGGGGCGCGATCTGGAGATCGTGCTGGGCCGGGCGCGGTTCCTAGCGCTCTATCTGATCTCGCTGCTCGGCGGCTCGGCGGCGGTGGTGCTGTTCGCCGACCCGCAGCAGTACGTGGCGGGCGCGTCCGGTGCCGTGTTCGGGTTGATGAGTGGACTGTTGCTGGTGCTGCTGCGCCTGCGGCGACCGTACGGCCAGGTAGTGGCCGTGATCGTGCTCAACCTGGTCCTGAGCCAGGTAGTGCCGGGCATCTCGATCGCGGGACACGTCGGCGGGCTGGTGACCGGCGCACTGGCGGCGGCTGCGCTCGTCTTCGCCCCCGCTCGACGGCGCACGCTGCTGCAGACCGCCGCACTGGTGGGGCTCACCGTGGTGCTGCTGGCGGCCATGGCGTGGCACCTCGCGGGCGCCACCGGACCCGCCTAGGGCCGCACGCTGGTCAGCTGCGGCGCGACGTCCTCCGGGTCGGCGGCCAGATCGAGCCTGCCGAAGACGTAGAGCCGCTCGGCGCCCTCCGCGGTGACGGTGTCGAGCTCCAACAGCGAGCTCTCGCGGCCCAGTCTGCGCACGCGCAGCACGCGCACACCCTGCACGAGCGGCCAGGGATGGTGGCGTCGGCCCAGCAGGCCGCCGACCGTGACGCCGTCGGCGTCGGCCCGCAGGCGCGGCCTGGCCCGGGTGCCGAACAGCGCCGCCGAGCCCGCACCCAGCATGGCGACGGTCGCGATCAGTGCGCCCGCCGGATCCGCCGTGATCCACGCGTCGACCGACCACGCCGCGGCGGCTACGGTGCCGACCCAGGCCAGGGCGACGAGCCCCGCTGCGGGCGCCCATTCGGCCCTCACAGCAACTTGTCCACAGCGGTTATCCACATTGGGGACTACTTACAGTGATGTAATTCGGCTGGTCAGCGGCGTTTAGGTCACTCAGCGCCACCTCATCGTCATCAGCAGGCCGATGACGATGAGCGCGAAGCCGATGAGGAAGTTCCACGACCCGAGCGCGTTCATGAACGCGATGTTGGGCCCCGCGAGGTAGTTGACGACGAGCCACACCAACCCCAGCAGCATCAGTCCGAGCATGACGGCGATGTAGACGGGGTGGGTCGGGCCCGCGACCTTCACCGGCGTGGTGGAACGGCGCTCGCCCGACGGCGCGGTGTAGACCGTCTTCTTGCGGACCTTGGATTTCGGCATGGGTGCGAACCTCGCGTGACGTTGACCAGCAGGCGTACTTGACCCAACGTTAGCGTGTCGCCCCGCTCAGCGGCCCCACCCAGGTGAGTCCGGCACCCCAGCCCGGTGAGTCTCGTGTCTGAGCACGGCGAACCGGGCATCTGCGCACGCGCTACGCGACGGGCCGTCCGGCGCCCTGCGCCCGATCGGCCAACTCGGTGTGGCGAGCTGCACGACTCACCTGTGGGGTCAGGCGCGGGCGGCCAGCTCCGCCATCTCCGCGGTCAGGGAGTCCACCGTCGCGGCGGGGGCGGGGTGGCCTGCCTCGGCCATCCAGTTGGCGAGCATCCGGTGGCCGCCGTCGGTGAGCACCGACTCGGGATGGAACTGCACACCGTGCAGGGGGAGCTCGCGGTGCCGCAACGCCATGATCACCCCGCTCTCCGTGCACCCGGTGACCTCCAGCTCCGCGGGCAGCGTGCCGGGCCGGATCGACAGCGAGTGGTAGCGCGTGGCGGTGAACGGGTCGGGCAGCCCGGCGAGCACCCCGAGCCCCGTGTGGTGCACCTGCGACGTCTTGCCGTGCAGCAGCTCGGGCGCGCGCTCGACGACCGCGCCGAACGCCGCCCCGATCGCCTGGTGGCCCAGGCAGACCCCCAGCAGCGGCACCGCCCGCTCCGCACAGGCCTTGATCACGGCGATGCTGGACCCTGCCCGCTCCGGGGTGCCGGGGCCGGGGCTGACCAGCACGCCGTCGAACCCCTCGAGCTGATCGGGCCCGAGCTCGTCGTTGCGTCGGACGGTCACGTCGGCGCCAAGCTGAGCGAGGTACTGCACCAGGTTGTAGACGAAGCTGTCGTAGTTGTCGATCACGAGCACGCGCATGGCGTCAGTCTCCCGTACGGTCGGCGGCTCGCGGGGGTGTGTTCGCACCCGTGTTGTGGGCGCACCGAGCTACTCGCCGGTGCGGCGCTTCGCGCCAGGGCCCACAGCCGAAGTCCGCGCGCAGCGCACGGTCTGCGTCGACACCGAGGTCGTGACACCGGGCTTGTGGTGCCCACGCCGGTGTCGCGACGCCCGCGCCGACACGACAACGCCGGTGCGACGACCACCGGGCTCCCGGCGAACGGAGCGGACACCGCCCTGCACGCAACCCGCGACAGCGGCCGAACTCGACACCAGCGGGGTCACTCAAGATCCAATCCCGCTGATGTCGATCTCGAGCGCCGATCGACCGCCCGCGCCGCGGCCCCCGCGCCCGACCTCGGTCCGCGACGACAGGCCAGCACGTCATCGCCGGTCGCTCCTGGTCAGTTGTTGTCGCTGAAGGGCAGGCCGAGGATCCCGTTGCCGTTGTTGTCGCCGCCGCCCGTCTCGACGGACAGGGTGATCTTCTTGTCGGGGTTGGCGTTGTCGCCCGCGTTCGGCTTCTGGTCGACGACGGTGCCCGCGGGCTGACCGCTGCCGGTGACGCCTTGCGCCTGGATGTTCGTGTACCCGGCGGCGTTGAGGGTCTGCTGCGCGGCGCTCACGCTCTGCCCGACCACGTTGGGGACCTGGCTGTCCTTGTTGCCCTTCGACACCTGCAGCGTGATGGTCGATCCCGGCTGCACCTGTGCGTTGGGGGCCGGGTCGGTGGACACCACCGTGCCCTTGGCGGCGGAGCCGTCGACGTCCTTCGAGGTGACCTGGAAGCCCTTGCCCTGCAGCGTCTGCCTGGCGGTGTCCTCGTCCTGGCCCGTGACGTCGGGAAGGGCCACGGTGGTCTGCTGGACCCCGACCGTGACGTCGACGGCGCTACCGCCCTTCACCCGCTGCCCCGGCCCCGGCGTGGAGTCGAGGATCTTGCCGACCTGGTTGGTGTCGGTGGTCGGCTTGTTCGTCTGCTTGCCGAGAACGAGGCCCTGGCTCTTGAGCAGCGTCGTGGCGTCCGCGATGTTCATGCCCGAGAGCGCGGGCACGTTGACGAACGCCGGACCGGAGCCGACGGTGAGGTCGACCGGCGAGCGCTGCGCCGACTGCGCTCCGGCCGCGGGGTTGCTGGAGAGCACCTTGCCGAGCTGCTGGACCGAGGACTCCTGCTGGGTGACGTTGCCGACCCGCAGCCCGGCGGCGATGATCGCGTTGGCCGCGTCCTGCTGCGACTGCCCGACGACGGGTGGCACCGCCACCTGTGCGGGCGTGGCGGGGCCCGACAGCAGCTGGTAGCCCACGAACCCGACGAGGCCGAGCACCACCAGCACGCCCAGCACGATGGCCACGACCCGACCGGTACGCCGGGGCGGCTCCTCGTCGGCGTAGTACTCCTCGTACTGGGTGGGCGAAGCCTGGGCCACGCTGCGGCCGTTGATGCGCCGGGTGGCCGCCGTGGGCGGCCCGGAGGCCATCATCGCGGTGCGTTCGTCGGCGCTCATCACCGACGGCGCGAGCGGGGCCTGCCCGCTCCGGACGCGGACGATGTCCGAGCGCATCTCGGCCGCTGACTGGTAGCGGTTGAGCGGGTTCTTCGCCAGCGCCTTGAGCACCACCGCGTCCAGCTGGGGCGGCACGGCCGGGTTGACGGTCGAGGGCGCCTTCGGGTCCTCGCGCACGTGCTGGTAGGCCACGGCGACGGGGCTGTCCCCGGTGAACGGCGGCTCGCCGGTGAGCAGTTCGTAGAGCACGCACCCCGCAGCGTAGACGTCCGACCGCGCGTCGACGGCCTCGCCGAGCGCCTGCTCGGGCGAGAGGTACTGCGCCGTGCCGATGACGGCCGCCGTCTGGGTGACGTTCTGGCCCTCGCCCAGCGCGCGGGCGATGCCGAAGTCCATGACCTTGACCTGGCCCGCGCGGTTGATCATGATGTTGGCGGGCTTCACGTCCCGGTGGATGATCTGGTGGCGGTGGCTGAAGTCCAGCGCTGCGCACACGTCGGCCATGACGTCGAGCAGCTGCTGCTGGGTCATCGGCCCGGTGGACTTGAC